>JANQKJ010000116.1 GCA_028281205.1 Gammaproteobacteria bacterium | reverse complement strand
TTTCACACCTGGTATTAAAAACCCCATTGACCGATCCTATGAGTGGATTTTTTATGTTGAAAAGGCAACTGTTAAATGAAGTTGCCCATGATCTTTACGGCCAGGGCTTTAAAATATTACTCGATATTTGTGCCACAGCAACAACTATTAAGACGATAGAGCTGCCCTACCAAATGCGCTATCGCCAATCCGGTGAAAGCAAGCTCGATTCTCTAGTAGTGTTAGAGTTTTTATTACTGTTAGTCTATAAATCGTTTGGCCGACTAGTGCCTTCCAAGTTTTTCTTATTTGCTCTTGTCGGGATCTCAGGCGTATTCGTTAACTTAGCAGCATTAGGCTTTTTCCATAAACTAATGCTCTACCCCTATGTAAAAGCTCAAGTTATCGCAATAGCCATTGCAATGACCAGTAATTTTATTCTAAACAATCGCTTCACTTTTCCCACACAGCGGCTACGCGGAAAAAAGTTTTTTGTCGGCCTATTGAGCTTCTATGTTACATGTTCAATCGGCGCAATAATTGGCATTGCCTTGGGGGATTTTCTATATAGGCTAACATTTCCGTGGTGGACAGCCGGCATGTGCTCTGTTTTGGTTAGCGCATTCTGGAACTACTCGCTTAGTTCCATTTTCACCTGGGGTAAAATCAGTAAGAAAAAATAATATTCTACTAGAGCATCTCCTCATGATTCAGAAGTGTCCTAGATTCTACCATAGCCATTAGCATTGAGCAGAATACATATGGCATACACACGCACGTCAATAAGCATACCAAGTCATTTATTGATTGCTTTTATGCTGCCCTTTTTACTCTACGCTTATTGTGCCGCACCAACTGTAGCTCTAGAAGACGATGGCTTCTTCATTCTAAACGCCTATTTCAGTAGCGTAAATCATCCACCCGGCTACCCATTGTTTTCTATGATAGGCAAGTTATTCACTTATTTACCGATCGGTAGCGTTGCCTATCGAGTGCATCTCGTCAGCGCTTTATTTGGCGCACTCACCTGCCTTATGCTTTGGTACATAGTATATCATTTACTTAACTCCGCCATTTTAGCCTATATAGCTAGCCTTAGCCTTGCTACGTCATCAACTTTTTGGTCTCAGGCAGTCATTGCAGAAGTTTACACCCTAAATACTTTCATCTTTTTCTCGCTATTCGCGTTAGGCATGGCAATATCTAACAGCAGCAATCATCAATCTATTCAGCGCCTCCTCCTGCTGTTTAGCTTTCTCTATGGTTTGGGGCTCGCAAATCACTGGCCTTTACTGGTCATGGCAACGCCGGGGCTAATTATACTACTTTGGCCACATAGACTGATGTTTTTTAAATCTTTGCACTATCAATTAATCTGTCTCAGTCTCGGTTTAACGCCATACATATGGATGGTCTATCGCTCTCAGGCTCAACCCGCTGCAAACTTCATGGGACCAATATTGACGGCATCATCATTTCTAGATTATGTTAGTAGAAAAGACTTCGCCGGCACCGATAACAATATGTTGGCGACCTATAAAGATAAAATCAACTTAATCGCTTTCGCTATCCGCGAAACCGTCGCTCAATTCAGCTATATAGGCACTGTCCTAATACTGTTAGGTTTTCACCAGCAACACAAAGAAACAAATCAACGATATTATTATGCCGCACTAGCGTCGATCATATCGACATTTACCATATTATTTTGGAAAATTAATTTTAACTATGATGCACTCTATACCGCCGCATTTAAAGTTTACCCACTTGTCACCTATGGCCTGTTAACTTTATGGTTAGCAATGGGCATACAAGCAGCCCTAAAATACGCTAAAATCGCTATCGTTCTCTTGTTGCTCCCACTCGGACTATTTGCCACTAATATTAAACAAAACGATCGCTCGGACTACGATTGGTCTGAGCGCTACAGTAAAACTGTTTTGCATTCACTACCAGCTAACGCTATCGCCATAGTAGATGGAGACATCGACATGGGCACCCTTGCCTATTTTCATCTCATTGAGAACTTTCGGCCAGATATCACCCTTTACACCTACAATGGCCTAGTCTTAGGTAACCGATTATACTCACCAAGGTCATCGATATCTGAACGCGCCACAATCATTAATCGCCTAGTTAGAACGACCGACAGACCCATTATCACGACCAAAAAAATCCCCGGCTTAAATGCAAGACTGGTTGATAATGGCCTCTATTTTCACGTACAACCTACAAACCACCAACCTAGCGCAAAAATTAAATTCAGCGAGGAATTTTGGGATTTTTTTGAAAAGGAGTTGCCCACAATACCTTATCATAAAGATGCCTGGAGCCAGTTTCACCAAGAGCTAATTACAGAGCGCTTTGGACAATTAGTTGGATTGCATCTCTATACTTCGGAACACAGCAAATACATGCCTTATGCAGACCGGCTACAGGCTTCTTATTTTGGCAGTCTTGGTTTAGTCAACGGCATATTACTAAGAAATAGGGCGGACAACAGTGTTTACCAAAACGAGCTCATACCTTTACTAAAGCGTTTGATTGAAACGGCACCAAATGACTTGACTAAGCCGTATAAGTCACGACCTCACACAGCATTAGGCATTATCTATACAAGAATCGGTGAAAAACAGTTGGCACTGGAAAGCTTAAAACGCTCGGTTGCGGAATTCCCACATCAAGACAATCAAGCGGTAAAACTATTAGGTAATATTATTGGTGACAAGTTGAAATAACACCAATCGAATACTAACTACTGCAGTTCTGCCAGCATCCGCCCGTCGGCCATACCGGCACGTCCCCTGACATGATTCTTTGAATTGCAAAGTGCTTGACCAACACGGCTCATCAACTCACTACTTGTTTCGCTGATTCGATAGGTGGCAACGCCAATAGAAACTGTCAACGCTCCACGGGATTCGTCCCGTTGAATGTCCTGCTGGTTAATACCATGACAGATATTTTTCGCAACTTTAGCTGCGCCAGCTAATTCAGTTTCTGGCAAAACCAAAACAAACTCATCGCCACCATATCGCACCAAAATATCCTGCCCTCTAATAACTCTTCTTATTTTTTCAGCAACGTAGCGAACAACTGAATCGCCAGCCATATGGCCAAATTTGTCATTAAATAGTTTAAAGTTATCAATATCCACCATGAGAACCGAAAATGGAGTGCCGGAGATATCTGAATACTCTATGTAACGCTCTAAAACGTTGTCAAAGTTCCTTCTATTGGGGGCTCCAGTCAACGGATCAACCGAAGAATTCCGATCAGATCTAGTAAGACCACGCTTAATCTTATCAATATCATCGCTAAGTTTAATCAGAGTCTGATGTAAAAACTGATTGGTTTTTTTTATATCCTGTGTATGTACAAAGAGTTCTTGAATAACTTCTTGCGCACCTGTATTTGATGCCGCGTGGCGAATATCATCATCACAACTCTGTAAAGACCTTTCAAAATCGTGCAGGTCATTACTTGCTATTTTAACCAAATTATTCATTGACCGAACAACTTTATTAAGCTGCGCATTAACATTTAGAACATCATTATCATGATCTTGTAACACATAACGTAGATAGATCTCTCTATTAAAGTCTTCGGTAAAATGCTTGCCGCTATTAAGCCTATCGTCAATTTCCGAGTTCAGTGCCAAATTGGAGCCCATCGAATATTCATACCATACAGAGAAATTTTCCGGTGTCGTAGGAATACCGAGGTTCTGCATACGAGGCAAAGTAAGCTTAAGATGTTTTATTGACTGAATTAGCGTTTGCTGATAATTCATTAACTTTTCCCTTAATGCACTATCACTGAGAAATTGGCCGAGTCCAAAGTTAGGAAAGTCTAGTTCATAAACTGAAAATATGACAAATCTGGAAAATTTACCGGTGTAAACTAACTACTCGCATTTTCTTTTTATTATCAATGCTTTATGATAAAAACTAAGCGGAATGTAAAATAGTACCCTAAAAACATTTCTTCCATTGTCTAAAACATAACAACGTTATGTACATGGATAGCACAATTTTGTGGGCATTGTACGCATCTATTCCAACACTCATTCTGCAATGCCCTAAGTTCTAGCATTCACCACCTGCACCTGAAAGTAGTGTTTAGCTAAAAAAATTGTCATAAATAATCAGCCCATAAACAAGCAACACATTCATCAATGAAATAAACACTGCGAAAGAACCCATATCTTTTGCTCGCCCTGACAACTCATGAATTTCCGAGCCAATGCGATCGACAACTGCCTCAATTGCGGAATTCAATACCTCGACTATCAACACTAACAAACAACTGCACACCATTAAAATATATTGTGTTACCGTCTCTCCGAGCCAAAAACCAAACCCAATAAACAAAACGGCAAACATAACTTCTTGCCTGAAAGCCGCCTCATTTTTCCATACATGAGAAAGCCCTGTAAACGAATAACCTGTGGCATCGATAATACGAGCAATACCCTTCTTACCTGGCTTCAAAACAAATTCCTTTAATTATAAACCATATGAGACGTTAAACTATCGGCATCACATATAAAACTTGGGACACCTTAGCCATCGCCTTCGTCCGGAGATAAGCCATGATCCATATCTAAAGCCGGCTGTTCAACGCTGGGTTTACCGACAATTTTTGCCGGCACACCTGCCACTGTAGTATGAGGAGCGACTTCTGCTAACACTAAACTACCGGCACCAACCTTCGCGCCATCACCAACTTTAACATTACCCAAAATTTTCGCACCTGCACTAATTAACACGCCGTTACCAATCTTAGGGTGACGGTCCCCTTCCGTACAGCCAGTTCCACCTAGCGTCACAGAATGCAATAGTGAAACATTATCGCCAATAACTGCTGTTTCTCCTACTACCACTCCCGTAGCGTGATCAATCATGATACCTTCGCCAATTTTTGCGCCAGGGTGAATATCCACATCGAAAACTTCCGATATTCTGTTCTGAAAAAAAAGTGCCAAAGCATTTCTGCCAAGTGACCACAACCAATGGGAGACCCGGTATGACTGCAACGCGTGATAGCCTTTATAGTAAAGAAACGGTATGGTAAATTCATTGCAGGCTGCGTCACGCTCTTTATACGCCTTTATATCTGATCGCACCGCGCGACTGATAGACGCATCGCCATTTAATGCTTCTTCAAAAACCTGACGAATTAACATCGCTGGAACTGTGGGACCATCTAACTTGTTAGCAAGATGAAAGCTCAATGCTGATTCAAGTGTCCCATGGTTTAAAATGCTAGCGTGGTAAAAACTCGCTAATACAGGCTCTTCTTCCGCATGCTGACTGGCCTCTGCACGCAACAGATGCCAAAGACTATCTGAGGATTCAGCATCGTTCATATTATTCGTACTCGTTTATAAAAATAAATATATTGTATCGAATCTATTGGTAAAGCAGGCAAACTTTAATGCAAAACCAGCTATCGTAAATCGCCATAGCGAAACGAAAGACAGCCGTCAGGATAACATGTATCAGGCACCTTAACAAAACGATCAAATATCTCGTCGAGATGAGACAATATGGTCTGTTTACCCAATATATCTATTTGCTCAATGTATTGTCGCAACAACTCTAATGTTAATCTCTGCTGGCAGTCATATGCCACAGGCGCAAAGCTTAAGTGCCAAGGCTCTGGTGAAACACCCCCAAGATCTCTTTCATAAGGACGAAAAAAGCCATAGCTCTTGTTTTCAGATATTTTTTCAGGCAACCATTGGCCTAGTCTTTCAAAAATACCTCCCTCAGCATACTCATCCGGAACTAATTGAATGTTGTATTCTGCAGGTACCGCAGATCTATCAATCACATCCAGATCTGTACCCCAATGGTGGCGCGAAGCCCCTGGCAAAGCTGACCATCGCAGAATGGCAAAAATTAGCTCAAACTCACTCACGTCAGCATGCTCTATGGGATTACCATTACCATCTAGCACTGCCTTTTTGCCCGACATTTTGTCATTCCAAATAGCTAATTGGCGTTCATGGCTACGATAACTGCTAACACTCACCAAATTAATGCCATCAGCCCACGCCAGTTGCTGCAATCCCTCAAACGCAGCAATAACGTCATCATGTAAGACCACTTCTGACCCATCAGGCTGCATATAACTTTTTACATAACTGGAATTTTGACCAAATAAATTTTCTAACCTAGAATTTTCGACCATATATTCAGCAATATTTGTTAAAAAAAGACAATAGCAGTTTATCTATTGAGCTAACTGCAGCACAACTTATTTATTAGTCTATAGTAAACGATATAGGAAAATTATCTTCGTTACATATTGGCGCACAATCGAGCGAATCTGGCTATTAATTAACGCACCTAAATAAAGCGACGAAATTCAAACAAATCATCTCGGGTTTACAACGTTAACTTTAAAAAGCAATGGAGCATTAGAAAGTAAATGGATGGCGAATTAATTAAACTAAAAAATCTGGGAAACACATCGGTCAATCTGTTACATGCTGTTGGTATAAAAACAGAATCTGATCTTAAACGAGTAGGTCCAGTAAACGCTTACAAATCAATTAAGGAGCGAGGCTTTAGCACCTCCAAGGTTCTTCTTTACGCTTTACAAGGTGCACTACTTGATACCCATTGGAACGAGTTAGATTCTCAGTTAAAGAAGCAACTCGTTATAGAAGCCGAGTTAGAACCTATCAATTAATTCTAGAATTTCCCATATCCAACTTGCCAGCTCTCGTGGTTAGTCAACCACGAGAGCTGGTGCTATATATTTTCAATATCCGTTTAATTGCAATTTGGTCTTATATAAAATCACCGCAATTAATGCCATAGTCGCCTGGATTGACAGCACAATCAATTTCATCTTGGCAGCTCGGCTTAGCGAGATCAACTACTTCAACATCAATGAAATAACCATATTTAGCGTTATAGATTACTTTTACCATCGGCTGTAACTGACTTTTTTCACCCTGTTCAATCACAAGTCCCAGACGCCCACTCTTCAACTTTACTAACGAACCGACAGGATAAATTTCCACAGCTTTGATAAAGTGATGCACAAGGGATTCTTCAAAATGCGTACCGCTCCACTCCAGTATTTTCTTCAGTCCTTCACTAGGTGATACCCCATTATGGTAACAACGATCGGAAGTAATCACATCATACACATCAACAATACTCACCATCCTACCATCAATTCACTTTCTAACTGCTTATATCTCTCTCAAATCAGCGCCTAATGGACAATCTGCCCCCTTATCCGTGTCAATACAGATATATTGAATACCTAGCTCTACAATTTTGTCGATGAGCGCCGAGTTGCTACAATATACTTATAAATATAGTAGGATATTTTATAATATGTCTTATACTCTTGCGTTACGGATCACAACGTAGTTTTTTTTAATATGGCCGCTTACAAGAAAGCCGTCATACCGCGATTAACGACGTTGAAGAGTATTCTGCAAATCACCATTAGCTATCCAGTTAGTGATGAAAGATAGATATTTGAAACAATAATAAAGTGAAAAATAATGAAAGTACTGTTATGCCACGAAAACGATATTCAGGAAGACGACAGTAGAGGCTTTGAGCTGGACGAAGGCAATTTCTTCGCTGTAAAAAAAGATGGTATTATCTATGTCTATAATAATCGTTGCCCTCATCTAGGCGTACCATTAGAGTGGCAAGAACATCAATTTCTTGACAGTGACAAAGCTCTTATCCAGTGTTCTACTCATGGTGCTTTATTTAAGATTGAAAACGGCGAATGTATTGCTGGCCCATGCCTAAAACAATACCTCAATAAAATTAACTTCACCATAGAAGATGGCCAAATTTTTATTCAACTAGCGCCATCAAATTAATATACGCCATGAGCCCTCGATACTCATCCACCTCACTCGCGCACACTTAAATCGCCTTTAGCAAATAAATAGCCCGACAAACCCGTCACCCTATTCATCGGCCCAGGCACTTCTTTCATTGGAGTAGAAATCGTTTCGGTGTCGGCAAGGCCTGAAAGGCTAAGAACTATCCAGCATAGACACACGCCCGACATAAACACTAAACAGACACTATTTGAACAACTTAATGACTAGCGATCTAAAACAACCCCATTATCCTATCTAATTTAAAATCTAGGGGCACGTCTGAATAATCAGGAAATGCTTCAGAGACGCCCTAGGCGCTTATTACTCAATTGATTCTGCCAGGACAGCGATACCGCTCTGGTTGATTGTCACTAAATCATCAAATGCTATATAAATACTAAAGCGGCACGAATCTTGTCTATACTAATCTCATTAACCAATAGTTTGACGTACGCTACTAGCCTCACGAAACCAAGTCGTCCATAGTGTATGAAACCATGGCTAGATTTAAATTAAAGTTAACTAGGTAGTCGTAATGTAAAGGCCTGTAAGGCGCCGCGGTATGATAGAAAAAAGAAATGTTCGACAGATCTACAATCTTCCAGAAGAAATTAAGTTTTGCAAGAAGTGTACTATTTCAAATCAACGACCAAGAATAGTATTTGATGAGGATGGGATATGTAGTGCTTGTTCTTTTTCAGAGATAAAAAAGCATAAAATAGATTGGCAGGAAAGAGAAAAAGAATTACAGGAACTTTGTAATAGGCATCGAAAATCTGATGGTCGTTATGATGTAATAGTACCTTGTAGTGGCGGCAAAGATGGGGGGGTTGTCGCTCATCAATTGAAATACAAATATAATATGAATCCGCTTTGTGTCACGTGGGCTCCTCTGCTACCTACGGATATAGGTAGGAAAAACCTCGACAGCTTCTTACAGGCGGGATTTAATCATATACTAGGAACCGCTAATCCAGTTATTACGCGTAAACTCACGAAATTAGCATTTATCTATATGGGTGAGCCCTTCCAGCCATTCATTTATGGTCAAACTAATTTCCCTATCAAGATAGCTGTACAGAATAATGTGTCTCTTATTATGTATGGTGAAAACGGTGAGGTTGAGTATGGCGGAGATATGAAGAACGCTTTTTCACCGACTCGGGAAATTGTTGATCATGACGAACATTACTTTTCTGGAAAACCTCCGGAATTTTGGTCTTCTCATGGAATCACTAGAAGCGATCTTCAGCCATTCATGAGACCAACATTACAGGAGACCAAAGAAAATAAAACTGAAATACATTTTTTCGGATATTATCATTACTGGGATCCACAAGATAACTACTATTATTGTAAACAGAATACAGGTTTTAGACCAAACTACCAACGCACAAAAGGTACTTACTCAAAATACGCAAGCATTGATGACAAAATTGATGGGCTTCACTATTACCTAGGATATATAAAATTTGGCATTGGCAGGACAACCTCTGACACAGCCCATGAAATACGCGATGGGAGAATTACACGAGATGAAGGCATATCTTTGGTAAAACGTTATGATGGTGAATTTCCCAGTATTTATTTTAACGAATTTTTGGACTACTGCGATATCAGTGAGGAGCAGTTTCGCGAAGTAGTAGACAGTTGGCGTTCACCACACATTTGGTACTGCAAACAAGGACAATGGCGGCTTAAACGCGCGATCTATGATAATGCGTCGTTAACCAGCGAGCAAAAGCCTGTTCTTATAAATTCGGCACAAAATCTTTAGTTGGGTTAGCAGGTGATAAAAGTGCCAGAAATAATCTAATACCCACGAGAGTATGGAAACCGCATGTTACTTATATCACTTTGGATCAGCAATCCGACAAATAGTAACCTTAAAAAAGTTTCACATTAGCCAACAACGTTACGGAAAGGAAAAGGCAAAATTTTAAATTAATTATCGAAATTAGTGTGCGAAAAACTTAGATTTGTGGATTATTAAACTGTATGAGAATTATCGCCAAGTTAGATATAAAGCCGCCTTACGTCGTAAAGCCAATACACTTTGAGGGTTTACGTATAGTCGGACAGGCAGAAGGACTTGTGAATCAGTACTACAAAGACGGCGCTGATGAAATTATTTATATCGATATTGTTGCAAGCCTCTACAGCAGGGAAATTCTGTACAAAGAAATCCAGCAGACAACAAGTAATATTTTTGTTCCATTTGCCGTTGGAGGTGGAATTAGGTCCCTTGATGATATTTCTAAACTATTTCGTCACGGAGCTGATAAAGTTATTTTAAATACCCATGTATTGCAGAACAATCCCGACTTAATTGATCAGGCGGCCAAAGTATATGGTTCACAGTCAGTTGTATTGAATATTGAAGCTCAACGTTTTGCGGACGAATGGATTTGTTTTAGCGATTGCGGCCGAGTTCCGTCAAACAAAAAGGTATTGCCGTGGGTAAAAGAAGCAGAGAACAGAGGTGTTGGTGAGATCATATTGCAGTCTATTGATTGTGATGGAGTAAAATGCGGCTTTGATATTGAATTGATTCGCAGAG
>JANQKJ010000031.1 GCA_028281205.1 Gammaproteobacteria bacterium | reverse complement strand
GGGTTTTGCATCGGGCATAGCGTTCTCCATTAAGAATAAATTGAGAACATTAAGCGCTGCAGATTCCGTTGACTAGTGGGTGATTCGTTGCGCGCTTACGATTGTTTTTGGCCGTTAGCGATTTAAGACCCGTAAACGAAGAAAGATCAAGCGGCCCGGAAAACTGGTTATCGCTAATGTCTAAATTAACCAAATTGCTTAATACTGGCTGAATAGGGCCATTAAGATTATTCTCATTTACATAAAGAGAAGTAAGTGCGGTATTCGATGTGAGATCTGGAATCCTTGATAATTCATTACGATGAAGGCGTAGCTCTTCTAACGCCAGTAATTGAGAAAAGTCAGGTAATTCGTTTTCCTTAGTATCCACAATTGTCAAATGAGTCAATTGTGTTAAAGAACTGATTGAATCGTCTGCACAGTTGGTTGCCAATGACTCGAGGTTATCTATCTGTGACAGTGGGGAAAAATCATAGCATGAGCCATCTCGTTTACGTTGAACACTAATACCTTGAAATCCCGGTAAACGTGCTATTTGGGTAAGACTGTTAAGCGGATTGCTACAAATGATGGTATCATTTACGTTTATATGACGAGCTAATTTAATCTGCGACAACGCGACCCGAGACCCAAGCACTTCGGCTTTGCATTTCAATGTAGCAGGGTCATCAATGAGATCAGTGATCAGGACTATCTCCGGACAGTTTTCACCAACAATATCTACTGTGACTCCGCTATCGATAATTTCAGCTTTATAATCTTGTATGTCATAACAACTTTCAGCCGGCTGGTTTCTTAAGTCAACATACCGAAGATTATCTAAATAATATAGCGGCACCATAGATTCTCCGCTATAGCGGGGAACGATGTTGTTATTCGAAAGATTGAGGCTTTCTAGGGCATACAAGAACTCGACGCCGTCTAGTGATGGCATCGATCGATTTGAGCAATCCAACGTGGTGACATCAGAGGTGTTAACAGCCCCCGTCTCTATCAAGCATTGATAAAGCTCTGGAGTCATATGGGATTGAAGTGTAGCAATGGAAACATCTCTGTTAACGGAAAGATCGAAAGAGCGAAACTCAGTATGTACAACAAGCGGGAAAAAAAGATCCAAGCAAAAGAGATAGCTCAGTCTCACACAGTTCGCAAATTGCGCATATTCTGAGCTATGTAAAGGGTGTTCAGACTCGACTACCCTCAACGTAGTTTTCATCGTACCGGATTTTATGGCGGTGTACTGATAAGTTCCTTCGGCTTGTTTTTCATTGTCCCCTATGAATGACGCCGTTACAGTCGTACCATCAAAGAAAGACAAATGCCAATCGTAAACACCCAGCAGTAGTCGCCTGTCCCTGCTCGACACTTTAATATGAAAGTTAATTACTTCACCCGCGTTTACTTGAGTACGGTCGGCCTCGACGTCCAGCTTAACAATATCGCAACCGGTTGAAATAAGAGCGAATAAGACAATAATTAGTGCAAACAGTCGATTGGGCAATTGCTGCGAGAAAAATCGCATAAAATATAAACACTTAATAAACATAATGAATCTACCTTGCTTTGACTGTAAACAATACTCCTTTCTCTCAATTATTAGTTGTTATTGCGGAGTAAAACCGGACAGTTCAATTTGCACAAATGTCACATTTAGGTCAGTGGCTAGTAATCTTAAAAAAAGATGTTGCCTTCGGAAGTTTTGTCATTAATGCAGTGGACTTCCTCCTAAAGGCGGTAGTGTACCAAAATGGGGAGGTTCAAATGCAACGAGCTAGTCAAATGAATCTACACTTAAGCGGTTACCACCTTTCTTATCGGTGATAACGAGATTGCTAATTGACATCTAAACCTTCAAACATTCACAAACTAAATAGGTTTTTTTAAAGACGTTGAAATACATTATGCACATTTTTTCTCATAGAAAAGATTGTGTAGATAATAATAAGATAATGTAACCCCGATATGCCTGCTGATAGAATTGTAAATTTATATGCGTTAAATTCGAGAACAAAAAATAATGGCATCATCATTACAGTAAACGCTAATAAGAAATAGCAAACCCGAATAGCCTTGGTAACTTTATCAAATAAAATAGCTGCTATCTTTAATACCGAGTAAACAATAATGACATCGGCGATAGTATATAAGATAATATCAGCCATAATAATATTAATGTAATTAGCTTGGCTAAAGTTATCAATCACTGCGATCAATATTTCATTAGCGGAGTTCATTGATAACCCCCTTGTTGTGTCTAAATAGTCGATAAAACCTAAATGCATAAAATGCTGCAATACTATCAATCAAAACCCAAAGGAAAGCACAAATATAAAAATAGAAATGGAATTGATTGTAAAGATGTGTACGGTTTAATAGTCCTTTTACCACTATATCGACATACACGACATGGTAAGCGACATGACACCCAATAAATGAAACAGTGAGCGTTGTAACATATACGATAGTTTTAAGATGCCTACGACGAGTAAAAACACGCCTTTCTTCTGGTGAATCATTGTTGAGATAGAATCTTAAAACTTGATAAATTGAAGCAATAAATATGGTAATAATACCTTCAAATAACACATAAAGAATAAAGTAATTGTCGATCACTAGTTGGTAGTTGAGTTTCAAAATATCAAAAGAATAAACAGGAAAAATATACGGCTTCAGCAAACCAACTTGAAAAGTAATAGCAAATACATATGCTAGGAGCGCAATAGAGATTAATACAATAAAATAGGGACGGGATTTTTTCAGAATAGTCCTATACCAAACAAACACAATATAGTTGGCAATGATAACTTCACAGACTAGCCAAAAAAGGAAAATTGCCCCTACCGTAGGGTTCATCATAATTACAAGCCTGTACTCTTATCAATTTCACTAAAGTCTAGAATCTGTAAGCCATGGTGGCTTCTACAGCAATTTTTTATTACTAATCTTTGACGCTAGCATACTAAATACATTTTTAGCATGCTCTCTATTTTTTATATAAACATAAAATATTACTCCATACTGCATGATCAACTTGATTGTTTCAATTACAAAGTAGTCATTGGCAAAGATAACACTGAAAGCAAAGATGTAACTGAATAGAAGAATTATGATAGGAAATATCTGTCTACTTAGCCCATTAATTTGTCGAATCAGATTAAACATCTTAAGGTAAAAAAAGAAGGTTAGGAAATCGACTGTGCTCCAAAGGAAAAACTGATATTTCCAGGGAGCCATACTAGGTGTCATAGTGATTTGTCCTTGAATATAATCGATCAAGACATCAATCATTTAAAAGCACCTTGTCGTATCAATCTAGAAAGAACATTGCATGCGAAAAAGAACAGTATACCCGCGGCAGCTTCGGTAGTGATCCAGGCTACCATTGCTGAGTAATAAATCCTATAATGACGATTAGATTTTTGGTTATGTTTTATATTTAATTTCCGATAAGTGGTTGCGGCTTTATAATATAATCAGTTTTGTATATCCCCCGCCTTAGGCGGTGGCTTGGGCAATGGCTAAGCCTTTGCCTGTAAGTTCTGCTCATGATACCTAAGTTGAGTTATC
>JANQKJ010000315.1 GCA_028281205.1 Gammaproteobacteria bacterium | reverse complement strand
ATAATTTCTTCGATACTGCCGCGCTGAGAATGCGGTGTCTCAATACCAATTCTCCAGGGGTCGCCATGTGGAGTAATGCCTAGTGCCTTAACTTCCCCGCCTATTTCCACCATATAATTTTTTATATGGTACGTGTCTAATATGTTTGCTAACTGGTCTACTGCATAGCCTTTAGCTATGGCTGATAAGTCAACATATATATCTTCCAGTTTCTTGTTGATGGCTGGAGGGGATTGGCGTGTTTCTAAATACTGGCAGCCAATGCTGCGCATTGTGATATTAACTTCAGTGTCATTAGGAAATTGAAAATTAGTATCACTGGCACCAAATCCCCATAAATTAACCAGTGGTCCCACCGTGACGTCAAATGCTCCCATACTTTGCTTACAGATAGTTAAGGCATGTTCTACAAGTGTGGCAAGTTCAATGTCGACCGCATGCCAGCCTGTATCTCGGGACTGATTGAATAAACTTAATTCAGAATCAGGGATATAGGTAGACATTAATGCATTGATATGTTCGAGGCGGGTGTTAACTTTTTGCTTGATTTCGTCTTTGGTAATCAAGTCTGAATCATCAGACCATTGAATACTGTAACTGGTACCCATGGTGAAACCAGTAAGTTGTGGCCCAGTCTGTTTTGTTCCGCAGGCACTTATCACCAGTGTCAGCAAAAGGTACGTGAGCAAATTTCTAACACGCGTAAATACGATAATGAGGTAATTTAGTTTTAGCTGGGTTAGCATAAGGTCACTATTAGAATAAATTTAGAACATCATTAAATTCTTAAATTAGTATAAGCATACTAAATAAAAGCGTTCACTAGAAATCGCAATAATAAGGAGGGGTTATGGTTTACACCCGTCAATCGCCAGCGCTACTCGTGATTGGTGTCGTTATGCTTATCATTTGGTGGTTAGCATCAAGTGGTATGTTAAGTCCTGTCATCCAGCATCTTAATACTGAAAAAAAATATTTAAGCGAAATGACTAGCTTGCCATTGTACTTTGGTGTAATTGCGGTGGCATGTGGTTTATTAACCTGGCTGGTAAAACAAAAACCAGGGCATTTTGATTATTACCTCGCGACTGTTGCAGGTGGAATGTTTATTCTACTCATTGCTATGGTTGTGCGCTGGTTTATTGCACCTGAAATTGCTGTCATTGGCGCAAGTTTTGGCAAAGTCGCTAATACTGGAAAATATATTCATCAATTATTGGGCTTAAATTATGTAGTTCTCGGCATTGTTACTGGAATAATAATTGTTAATGTATTCAAGATTCCACAATGGGCGCAACATGGCATACGTCTGGCAAGGTTAGGGCTTAAAACCGGCGTCATTTTATTGGGTACGCTATATAGCCTGGCTGAATTACAGCAGCTTGGGAAACTATCAGTTCTATTGATTGCTGTGTTTGTATTGGGTTCAGTCGGTGTTGTTTTGTGGTTGAGTAAACGGCGCAATGTTTCTCACTCTATGGGTGGTGTGTTATCCGCCGGCATTGGTGTATGCGGAGTATCCGCAACGGTAGCAGCTGCACCGGTGGTGAAAGCAAAGTCAGTTGAAATCGCTTATACCATAGGCACCATACTGCTTTGGGGTGTGGGTTGTATGTTTGTGTTTCCTATTATTGGCAATCTGCTGGGTATGGGTCATGTACAGTTTGGTGCCTGGGCAGGTACTGGGATTTTAAATTCTGCACAAGTTGCCGGTGCAGCATTGGCATTTCAACCGGATGGTATAGAAACACTAAAAGTTGCAGAAATATTTAATATAACGCGCGTACTATTTTTACCTATTATCGTTCTGTGGTTAGCACTATGGTATGTACGCCAAGATCAAGTCACTCAAGGGGTCAATGACATAAACGTTAGCCGTGTCGTAATTGAGAAATTCCCTCTGTTCGTTTTAGGCTTTATCTTTATGTTTGCATTGTCCTCCACTGGCATTTTCGCACCAGCAAATCATTACAAAGGCAAGTATTTTGATAATGACATTGCGCAGGAAAAATTATTAAACGATTCACAATTATCGTTATTATTTTCACAAGTACATCAGGTCAAGCGCACAGACCGTCAAGCCGCACTAGGACGCTTAATTCAACACCGCAAGGTTATGTCCATTGAAGATGACAATACCATACGCGGTTTAGTCAATGCCGGTGTGCTATCAAAAGAAGCTAATAGCATTTTGAAAACTGCACATAAGAATGTACGCCATACAGCAAAGAAAATTAAAAAATTTCGTCAATGGATAACATGGCTATTTGCTTTTGGCTTGGTAGGGTTGGGTATGCAAATAACTGTTTCAGCAATGAAGCAAGCAGGTGGTCAACCTGCTGTTATAGGTGGCATTGTTGGCTTGCTTAAAGCAGTGTTATCACTAGTTGTTGTATTAATGTTTGTAAAAGAAACAATTTGAGGTGAAGTATGGATAATCAATTTGAACGCGGATCGCCTTTATCTATTTTTAGTAGTGACCGAGTGGAAGATGTCGCCGCACTTGTATGCGCATTACTGATCGCGCTGCTAGTTTACTTGCTTGTGTAAATGCATTATTTACTTGCCAGTCACGGTTCTCCAGGAGCAATAGCGGCTGAACAGGTTGCTTTACACCAATGTCGAGAAGGTGATTATATTGATCATCTATTAATTGTTCCTGATTGGTGGGCTGATATGACAGGTGATGATTGGTTAAACAGTGGAGCGAGTAGAAATCGCTATCGCGCTTATATTGAAGAACAGTTAAACCAAGATGCAGAAGAGGTTTTTTTGCGCGTAGAAAATGGGTGCAAAACACGTGGAATCCATTACTCTTCAATTTTTGTAGTTGGAAATTGTCTTCAAGTATTTAAACAATTTATTTGTACTCAGCGTTATGCAAAAATTTTTACTGGTTCTCGCCGACCGTCGAGCTGTGCCGGGGTTAATGACCGCATGCTAACGAAAAAAATAATCAAACGAGCTGGATGTAAATTAGTGATGGTTGAGCACCCTAATGCAAGTTGCGTCACCTAAACCTGAATTCAATAATGCTGCATGGGTGCGTATACCTGCTTATATCGATGCTAATGCTTTATCTAATTTTTGTCTTAACGTAGAAAAAATTTTTCGCTTAAACCCTTATTTGCGTATTGCACAATGGAGCACGGCAGATAGCTATGCTGAAGTCTGTTGGCAAAATCATAGTACCGAGATTGCCCATCAAGTGAATACAAACTTGACAGTTGAATCAAGTGAAAAAGAAATATGCATTAGCTATCAATCAGGCATTAAAGTCTCAACCTATTTTATTATTGAAGCAACTAATGCTGGTGCGGATTTAATTATTCTAGATCGCTATGCTGATGATGTGGATGATTCTGAGAGTCAGGTGGATAAAAGCATCCACGCATGGGGTCAAGCTCTACATAGATTTTTCAAACATTACAAATATCTAAGGCTCTTTCCATTCATGGACAGAGTCATAAATCAATTCTGGATAAAACTCTCACCGATGGCGAGGAGAGTGACATATATATTGTTTGTTGTAACAGTAGTAGAGATTGTGGCTTTGTTTCTGCTGGCATTGGTAATGCTGGTGAATTGATGGTTAGTAAAGATTGAGGGAATTTCGAGATAGCCATTATTTTTTGGCTATCTCGAAAATAAAACTAGAATCAAATTTTTCCGTCTAATCCCATTTGGTAATATTTGTGAGTGATTTCTTCTTGGTTTTCTAGTAACCAGTCAATATCAGGCTCATTGTTCATGGCTTTATGAATTGCACTTGCCATCGCCTTGCGGTGAATATCAAATAGAATCTTATGATCCAGATCATCCGCTTTAGCTACCATAGGGTTTAACCAAACCGAAACAATAATTCCCAAGTCATTGGCTTTCTCTTTTGGAATATCGCCATTGCGTACTGCATCTAGTACACCATTAGCAATTGCGCCTTGAACAGTACCCATTAAAATATTTGTATAACGTTCGTCTTTAACAGTTACTTTGCTGACCATTAAAGTAGAAGGCCTGACTTGAATATCAGTGTTCATGATCGCGAGTACGCGTGAATGGCCTTTGACTTGATCGCCAAGTAAGGTAGCAAAGGCGGTTCCTACCGGGCCATCAAGTTCACCAATAATCACTTCTGGTTCGGCAGCAGTGCCAGGAGGCCCGCCAGCAATAAGTGACTCTCCCACACGCATAACAATTCGTTCCGACATGATTTATTTTCTCCTTAAATAAAGATTGCTATAAAAGAAAACAGCAGACATAGTGCCGCTGCATGAGTTGAATTTGTTTTAATTAAAATAGCTTGGTGTTAGCAAGAACCGGTTCTTTTCCCTTCCCACTCCATTTTCATATTAAATGACTGCCCTTCGATGCTCATGTTCATGGACATATTGCCAAAACCTGAATCACCCTTGGAAGTAAAACTGCCGCCACCCGTCATTACCCCACCTGGTGAGCTGCATTGCATGGACCAGTTCATTGAGTTACCGCTAACTGTACTTTCAGTAATTGTACAGTCGCCACCATCATCGGGAACCAAATGATCCGGGCCTATTTCAGCATCAGTCATGCATTGCTGGCTGGTTTCAACACGTGGTTGTGGAGACATGGGTGTAGTCATTTTAGTGGTCATTTCCCACATGCCAGGATCAATAGAAATTGTTTCTGCAGCTATGGCGCTACTGGACAACAACAAAGAACATAAACCTAACGTGAATAAGCCTTGAATGCGCATATAATAGTGCCTTAGAAATAGTCGATTTTAAACGCTTTATTCTACAGGTTCTGATTGCGGCTATAAACATTTATAGACAAAACATGTAAGGAAATTATTTTTAGTCATATGAGCAAAAGCCTACATATCATCCGCCATGCAAAATCTGACTGGTCCAATGAGTGTGCTGATTTTGATCGAGGTTTAAATAAGCGTGGCTATGCCGATGCAAAATTAATTGGCGAGTATCTGCAGGCAAATAATTATCTGCTTGAGCAAGTATTTTGTAGTACTGCAAGACGCGCAAGAGTCACGCTGGAAGAGCTTAATCGTTATTTGGAAATTCCAAGCGACAACATTCAATATATTGATGCTTTGTACCTGGCAAGCCGTTCAACATTATTTGGGTTTGTTGAAAACATTGATAACGAATTTAATAATGTAGCATTGATCGGCCATAACCCAGGCCTGACTGAGCTTAGTTACTACCTTTCAGGTGATTACCTGCAAAACTTGCCCACTTGTGGAGTTTATTCTATTCATTTTGATGTCGATGATTGGCAAGCAGTCAGCTGCGATTCCGGCAGCACAACAAAATATATTACTCCCAGGCAGCTAAAGGACCATTAAGCTTGTTATTAACTGCACATAAATACGATCTTAATCTAATAAGCTTAAGAGAGTAGCTTGCGTGAAAACTGCAAAAATTTGCAGAGCTCATTTCATAACGTGAAGCCCGCGGTTAGTGGCAGATCAATTTATGGCTCAATAGGTTTTTGTTGTGCATATAACGCAGCACAAAAAATTAGAGTCATGTCTTGCTGACTAAGTTCTTTTTGCTAACAGAATGGAGTGCAAGCCACAGCTTTCATCCTCCAAAACAATTTCAATTTGATTGAATTTGAGGGAATTTAAAATAGATTGGTATTCACTGGTAGCTAGGCTGGAATGATAAACTTCCTCGCCACCTACATTACCAGTGACTTCGCCGGCTTGGTGTCCGATGGTTAACAGAAGAACACCATTAGGGCTTAAATGCTTTGCAAATAGCGATAATACTTGCCTTTGTTCTTGTTGGTTTAAATGAAAAAAACCATCCCAACTAATAATGCCGTCAAACTTGTTAGTCAGGTTTAGTTCGCGCATATCCATGTTTATCCAAATGGCTTGTGGGAAACGTGACTTGGCAATCTCCAGCATTTTGCTTGCAGCATCAATACCAGTTAATTGAAAACTGTGTTTGAGTAGGTACTCTGTAATCGGTTTACCAGTACCGCAGCCTACATCCAAGACTTGACCGTTTGCAGGTAACAGTTTGATGAATTTATCCAGCCATGGTTGTTCAAAGAAAATACGTGGGCGCTGTTGATCCCAGGTACAGGCATGTTTCTCATAGACCTGGATTGTTTGGCCGTGAATATAATTAAGATCAGGCATCGTCAGGGTGTTACATTAATAGTCACGCTGCCTAGCATAGCAAGTAGTTTAGTATCGAAACTACCAGTAATTTTCAGTGCTAATATTGCCTGGAGTGCGGCGCAGGTTTTTGGTAAGGCCACGTTTTTCTAATGTTTCGCGTACATCTTTAACCATGTCTGGATTACCGCATAACATAATTTGTGATTTACCGTTTTCGATTTTTAAATTAATTCGCTCTTCAAGTGTGCCGTTGTCTAATGCTTTAGGGATGCGACCTGGTAAGGCAAAATCAGTTTCTTCCCGGCTTACAAAAGGCACGTATTCAAACTGGTCGGGGTGTTGTGCTTTTATTTGATCAATTAATTCACGATAGGTAAGTTCTTTGGCATGGCGTACGGCATGAATGAGCACTACTTTTTTAAACCGCTTCCAGGGTTCTTGTGTTTTTACGATAGACAGGAAAGGGCCAATACCGGTGCCGGTTGAAATCATCCATAAGTCTTCACTTTCGGGTATTTCATTTAGTACTAAAAAGCCATTAGCTTTTTTGCCCAGGTAAACATGATCGCCAGCTTTTAGTTCCGCAAGCTTAGGTGAAAGCAATCCTTCTGGAACATTAATAGAGTAGAACTCATAAAAGTCTTCGTGCGGTGCACTAACAAATGAATAAGGCCGGCCAATAATATTATCATCGATCATTAAACCCAAGCGTCCAAACTGTCCGGCTTCATATGCACCGATATCTCCTTCTACTTTTAGAGAATAGAGAGCATCTGTCCAGTGAATATTCTCGATAACTTTTGCGTCTACCCAGTTTGAGTTTGACATAACGTTGGCCTTTACAATCCTTGTTTAAGAAGGTCGGCTAGTTTACCCAGCCAGTTATGGTTTTTGAACAGCTAGTAAGTAGTAGGGTCAAACACCCCATTAGTACAAGCGTTATGTCAGCTACTGCTGACTTAAGCTGGGGGGCTCAGGAGGATCGGGTTTGAGTTCTGATTTAATCTCGGGCTGAGCTTCCTTTTTACCTGAGAAGAAATTAATAAAGAAACCTATGACCTTTTTAATAGCACGGAATAATTTGGGTAATAACCAAATCATTAGCACTATAAAGATTACTAACAAAACTAAGAAAAAGATCGGATGTTGTAGTGCAGCCCATAAGCCTGCAAACACAGCCAGATCTTCGGTAATTGAAGCAGTCCAATTAGAAAAAGGTTCGGGTGAAGTGTTAATCATCACACGCGTACCTGCTTTAGTGAAATGAGTTCCTGCGGCAATCGAACCACCAACAATGGCAGCCGCAATTTCAGCCGCAGCACCAACTTCACCGACTGCACCTGCAGCCAATAATGCGCCCGCGGGGATGCGGACTAATGTATGCAGCGTATCCCAGCCAGTGTCGACACCGGGGACTTTGTCCGCAAAAAATTCAACAAAGTACATAAATCCTGCCGCAGCGATTACTAATGGATCACCAACGACTTGTAAGTCAGGAGGTAGTTCTACATAACCCATATTGCTCATCACGCCCAAAGCTACCAAGGTCGCATATAAGTTGATGCCACTGGCCCACGCCACACCCATGGTTAAAGCAATAGTCTGAATTAAGCCTTCATATGCTTCCATCGAGGGTCTCTCCTGTTGTCATTTTATTCACATTACCTTATGACTATTAAAAACGCGAGTGGTGCAATATTTGTATATATATCAATCAGTTGAAGTGATTTGAATGCACTTAATAGACAGTAACTAACCGTTTTAGTGCAAAATCCCCAGCGCTATGGGGGCATTAGGAAATTCAATTTGCGAAGAGGAAACATTAAACGCTAGTGTATAAGTATATTAAATAATACTTATTTACTTACATAAAATAAGTTTATTATAAATAATGCAATATTTTTATCGCCAGCAAAGGAATGACGGTGCCCGCAAATTTACCCCAATTCGAAGACCACGGTAATCAAGAGCACAAATACACCACCTGTTATATGTGTGCGTGCCGCTGTGGCATTAAGGTGACTGTCGAAGGTAACCAAGTCCGTTTTATTCAAGGCAATAAAAATCACCCGATTAATAAAGGGGTGTTATGTGCCAAAGGCAATGCGGGCATTATGAAACAGAACTCGCCCGCTAAACTCACTCAACCACTAATGCGTCGTGAAGGCAGTGAGCGCGGTGAAGGTGATTTCGAGCCCGTGAGTTGGGAGACAGCTCTAGATTATCTGACGGAACGTTTACGCAAAATCCGTGAAACCGACCCAAAGAAACTGGCATTTTTTACCGGTCGCGATCAAATGCAGGCACTTACAGGTTTTTGGGCACAGCAGTTTGGCACCATTAACTGGGCAGCACACGGTGGATTTTGTTCAGTCAATATGGCTGCTGCCGGCCTTTACACAATTGGCCATGCATTCTGGGAGTTCGGTGACCCAGATTGGGATAGAACCAAATACTTCATGCTATGGGGTGTTGCGGAAGATCATTCATCTAACCCAATTAAAATTGGCTTAGAAAAATTAAAACGCCGTGGCGCCAAGTTTGTTTCGATTAACCCTGTGCGTACCGGATACCAGGCGATTGCAGATGAGTGGGTGCCTGTCAAACCCGGTACTGATGCGATGTTGGCACTATCTATGGTGCATGTGTTGTTGAAAAATGATTTATTCGATTGGGAATACATTGTTCGCTATACCAATTCAACACATCTTGTAGTGCACACACCTTTGGAAAAAGGTGACGGGCTTATTTATCGCAATCAAGAAGGTAAACCGCTTGCCTGGGACTTAGAGAAAGAAACTTTTGTTGATGCAACGTTAGCTGAGATTAAACCAGCACTATTTGGCGAGTACCAAACACCTGAAGGTATTACCGTCAAAACTGCATTTACTATATTGGCGGAACGCTATTTGGCAGATGAATACGCACCAGAGAATGCAACCAAAGTATGCGGTGTGCCTGCCGACATGATTGAACGTCTGGCAATGGAAATGGCACATGTTGCGTTTGAAGAAAGCATTGAAATTAAAACCGAGTGGACAGACTGGGCAGGACGCAAACATGATAGCTTCATCGGTCGCCCAGTATCAATGCATGCCATGCGTGGTATTTCTGCACATTCCAACGGTTTCCAGGCATGTCGCGCTATTCACTTGTTACAAGTGTTATTAGGCAGTGTCGATGTACCTGGTGGACACTTGGCAAAACCACCTTACCCTAAACATGTGTGCCCACCGATTAAGCCGGCTAAACCAAAAGCACCTGGCGAAGCTTTAGATGGACCACCATTAGGATTCCCGACGTGTCCGGAAGACTTGGTGATTGACGACGATGGTAACCCATTACGTATTGATAAAGCGTATTCATGGGAAGCCCCGGTTGCTAACCATGGCTTGATGCATATGGTGATTACCAATGCTGTTAATGGCGATCCGTATCCAATTGATACTTTAATTTTCTTCATGGCCAACATGAGTTGGAACTCGTCCATGAACACGGGAAAGATCCGCGACTTGTTACGTGAAAAAGATGAGAACGGTGAATACAAACTGCCGTTTTTAACTATTGTGGATGCATTCCACTCTGAAATGGTGGCGTTTGCTGATTTAGTGTTACCGGATACTACTTACTTAGAACGATACGACACCATCTCCATGTTGGACCGTCCTATTTCTGAGCCTGATGCTGTATGCGATGCAATACGTGCACCTGTAGTTGAAAAAACCAGTGATGTTAGAGCCTGGCAGGAAGTGATGGTGGAAATGGCATCACGCTTAAAGTTTCCTGCTTTTATTAATGAAGATGGTTCGGCTAAATATAAAGACTATAAAGACTTTATTATTAATTATGAGAAAGCACCGGGAATTGGTTTCCTGGCAGGTTGGCGCGGTGAAAATGGTGACAAGGCATTGCGAGGCGAACCCAATCCTAAGCAGTGGGAAAAATATATTGAAAATGAATGTTTCTTTGAATATCGCTTAGCAAAACATGAACGTTATTATCGCTTTGCTAATAAAGACTATTTAGAGTTTGCTAACAAAGCAGGGTTTATTAACAGCTCAGAACCTATAGTAATGGAACTGTATTCTGAGACTTTGCAGAAATTCCGTTTGGCTGGTTTAGGTTTGTATGATGGCCCTCAACCTAAAGATGAACGTGATCAATATCGTACCTCGCGTTTCTTTGATCCATTGCCTGAGTATTTCATTCCCTTGGAGCAACGTTGTACATCACCTGAAGAGTATCCATTTCATGCAATTACTCAACGTCCGATGATGATGTATCACTCCTGGGATTCACAAAATGCATGGCTGAGACAAATTCTTGCGCAAAACTATATGTACATGAATCGTCAAAAGGCGGAGGAAATGGGCATAGAAGATTTATCGTGGATTTGGGTTGAATCAAAAACCGGCAGAATTCGTGTGCAAGTAAAATTAATGGAAGGCACAGAAGAAAGCACTATCTGGACTTGGAATGCGATTGGCAAACAAAGGGGTGCATGGGGTTTAGATCCTGAAGCGAATGAATCCAATCAAGGTTTCTTGTTGAACCATTTGATTAATGAACATCTTCCGTGCGGAGATACCGGTCGGCCTATTACTAACTCGGATCCTATTACTGGACAGGCAGCGTGGTATGACTTGCAAGTCAAAGTATATCCAGCGAAGAAAGGTGAGATTGGCGTATGGCCAAACTTTGAAACCATAAAACCATTACCTGGTTCGGAAGGTAATAAAGATACCTTGCGTTATCAGACGCACAAAGCGGTTGGCTTAAATCGTTCGTTAAAAGATATTTTGACGCGTGGTGAAACTAAAAGGAAATAATGCAGCATGAAACTAGGATTGGTTATAGATTTAGATACATGTGTAGGCTGCAATGCCTGTGCCGTTGCGTGCAAACAATGGAATACATCCGGAACCACGGGCCCGTTAACTGACTTTGAACCTTATGGCAAAGACCCAACCGGTGTTTGGTTTAACCGCATTCGTAACTATGAAGTGGGTGACTATCCAAATAGTAAAACAGTGCACTTTCCTATGTCATGTATGCATTGTGATGATGCCGCATGTGTCACTGTGTGTCCTACCGGTGCTTCTTACAAACGGGAAGAAGATGGCATTGTGCTGGTTGACCAGGATAAATGCATGGGTTGTAACTACTGTGCTTGGGCCTGCCCCTATGGTGCGCGTGAACTAGACCGTGAAGACGGTGTTATGAAAAAATGCACTTTATGCGTTGACCGAATTTATGATCAAAACTTGCCTGAAGATGAGCGTAAGCCTGCATGTGTAATGACATGCCCTGCTCATGCGCGTTACTTTGGCGATTTTGATGACCCTAATTCAGAAGTCTCTGTTATTACTCGCGAGCGCGATGGCAGCGCTTTAATGCCTGAACTGGGATATGAGCCAGTGAATAAATATTTACCGCCACGCTCTAAAAAGCATGTAGAGACTTATATGAATGAAACTAACCCAATTTCCAAGGTGAAGGATTGGGTTAACCGTATAGTCGCAAGATAAAAAGCACATCAAGGAAGACCGATGCACCCAGCAATTTCTGTTATTTTTTTTACTGTCACATCAGGAGCAGGCTACGGCTTGTTTGCAATTACTTGCTTATATAATGCTATCAACCCGCATAACGCGTTAGGTAGTCAAGGTGTATTGACCGCAAGTGCAATTGCATTGGCACTAATTACCATGGGTTTAATTTCTTCAACATTCCATTTGGCTAATCCTAAAAATGCCTGGCGTGCATTCAGCCGGATAAGAACTTCATGGTTAGCGCGTGAAGGTTTGTTAGCGGTATTGTTTTATCCAATTGCAGGTATATACATGCTAACAGTCTGGAAGGGTGTCGATAGTTATAATTGGTTAGTTGCTATTTCAGTGTTCACTGCACTATGGGCGATTGCAACTGTCTTTACTACTGGGATGATATATGCGTGCTTGAAAACTATTCGGCAGTGGCATAATGCCTTGACACCAGTAAATTATATTCTACTTGGTGTTATGTTGGGTGGACTTGTATTTTTATTATTGGCCTCGATGTACACCGCAGCGACAATAAATCTTATTATTAATGCAACATACCTTATTGGTATTGCAGCGACAGCTAAGATTGTCTACTTCTTTTGGATTGGTTCGCCTGCTGGTCCAACTATTAACACAGCAACTGCATTCACACGCAGTATGGTGCGTTTATTGGATGTGGGACATACTGCAGGCACGTTTCTAACTGACGAGTTTGGTTATCAAGTGGCACGCGCACGTTTGATACTATTACGCTGGATGGTTTTATTATTTGCATTTGCAGTGCCCGCATTAGTTCTTTGGGTGGGTATTAATATGATGCCTGTTGCTACCGCAGTCACTATTGCTGTAGCTAGTGCCTTTACAGGTGTAATAATTGAGCGCTGGTTGTTTTTTGCAGAAGCGCGCCATGTAGTTAATCTCTACCACGGCGCACAACAATGCTAATGTATATTAACTAATCGGCTAAGCCTTTAGTTATATAACCTAATGCTCGGAAATATTTTCTGCAATAATATTTCTTGGTTCTTCTAGGTTTTTATCCCAACTAATAAATGAGTCAACAATAATTTGGTTGTTGTGATTCATTTGGCGCATATCTTCTTTCCACACTCGGCACTGTGTATCACTTACTAAAGAGTAATTACATACATAGTCAACAATCGCCTGTGTAGTTTTCATTTCTTCACATGCATATGCATTAAACGAGAGCAATATACTTATTGTGGTTCCAATCATTAATGACTTCATAAAACCTCCTTGTGGATTTTGGTCATTTACTTGGTTCGTTTAAATACACATTTGCAAAATAAATGCCAAAAGTATTAAATAATTCGTATAAAATTAATTGATAAATACAAACTATGTAGATTCAGTATCTTACTTAGCAGGAAAATGTTGAGTGGTTTACCACTCAACGTCGTGAGAATACAGATAAACGCGCAATTTCAGTGCATGACACCAAGTAAGTGCAAGCAAGGAACTTTAAGACAATATTAGTGTGGTTTATATAATATGTAATATGGGTATTAGCTGATGGGTGTCAGGTTGATCCATATTTCATCATGACGTAAATATATAGAGTATCTTTCCAGTGGTTCGTCCGCAGGATCTTCTGTCGGCTCGCCTGTCACAACACTAAACCAGCTCCCGTGTAAGGTACATTTAACTTTGTCTTGTTTAAGACAACCCAGCGATAAAGACGAGTCTTCATGTGTGCAGGTATCATCAACAGCATAAATTGTTCCATCCACATTTGCGATTAAAATAGGTGCGTAGCCTGGGAAGCAGACTTTTTTAGTTGTCCCTGGCTTAACCTCTTTCAACGAACAGGCATATTTATAATCATTATCCATGGCTGTACTATTGTTAATTGCGTGGGTAGTGTCAATAGTGCTTTAGTTAGGTTTAACAATTACAAAATAATATAGCTAAATTATCCAACGTGGTTATTTCCAATATTGAATATCAGTGTTTTAATGGGGTCTTCAAGAATTTTATCTATAGATCTATGCCATATTATGTATTTCATTTATCTAAGGGTACTAACGGTGCCGTGCGCTCTGCGGAGTTTAAAGAGGGCTTTTCTGATTATAAAGCAGCTAAAACATTTGCGCGTAATCTACGCGCTGAACTTGAAGTAAAAGATGCCAGCGACATCAAAATTATGTTTGCTGACAATGAAGATATGGCAGAAGCAAAGCTGACCGAGAATCGTGATGCGCCTATATTGCGTGAGTGGGAAAAATAAGCAGCTATTAGCTAATGGATGAAACCGAGTATCGCTCAGCTTACCAGGATATTAATCCGACCCGCTGTGTATACGAAAAAGCTATTAATTCCCGAGTATGTAATTGTTCACAAGCAAAAAGGTTTAATTTAGCAGACCGAGAAGGTGTTTCATGTAATTCTGCACAGGCACAAAAATTATGTGTTGAGTTAATGCAAGTATTGAGAGAAAAAGCGCGTTTTGTTTTGCAACAAGTCAATGTAGATGAGCAGTTACCCCATAATGCAGAAATCAAAATTCAAAATGGCGGGGTTAAAGGATTGCTTAGAGTGTTGAATAATGAAGCGCTAAGTGAACAAGATATTTTTCAAGTGTTAGCCACGGCAATTAGTAAATACCAAACTATTGAGCAATTACCTTATAGTGTGATTATGCAGGAAGTTGCTGCTTACCAGGGGAGACGGCGTAGAAAGAAAAAATAATGTCTCAGCAAAAATTACAACGTCTTACATCTACTATTCACTCGTGTAAATTATGTGAGCACTCGCTTCCGTTTGAACCTAACCCAATTGTTCGCCCGTCAAGAACAGCTAAAATCTTAATTATTGGCCAGGCGCCTGGCACAAAAGTACACGAAACAAGTATTTCCTGGAATGATGCCAGTGGAAACAAACTGCGTGAATGGATGGGTATTGATAGAGACGTTTTTTATAATATTGAAAAGATAGCTATTATGCCTATGGGCTTTTGCTATCCGGGTAAAGGTAAATCAGGTGATTTGCCGCCACGGCCAGAATGTGCTCCTCAGTGGCACGCATCATTATTGGCATTGATGCCGCAAATAGAACTGGTGTTATTAATAGGTATGTATGCACAAAAGTATTATTTGCAATCTGAACGCAAGTCTAACCTTACGGAGACAGTTAAAGCCTGGAAACAATACTCGCCACGTTATTTACCAATGCCTCATCCTTCTCCAAGGAATAAGCTTTGGTTAAAGAAAAACGCATGGTTTGAGCGTGATGTTATACCGGTATTAAAGAGACGCGTAAAAAAACTTACTTGTTAATATTCTCTATATTGTAATCATTGGCAAATATAGTCCATACAGCTAAGAAAAATGCTGCGATCACTGGGCCTAGCACAAATCCGGAAATACCTATTAATGCGATACCCCCTAATGTGCTTAATAGGATCAGGTAATCTGGCATTTTAGTATCTCTGCCAACTAGAATTGGGCGTAAAATATTGTCTATAGTGCCAATAATAAATACGCCTACAGCAATTAATATGATGCCTTTAATTATCATGCCGCTGGTAATCAGATAAATTGCGGCAGGTAGCCACACTAAGGCCGAGCCAATTGCAGGCAGAATGGATAGTAGTATCATCACTACGCCCCAGAAAATTGCTGACTCAATGCCAAGTAAAGAAAGAGTAATACCTCCTATTGTTCCTTGCACAATTCCAACTACGAGTGTTCCTTTAATGGTGGCACGTGAGACTTCTGCAAACTTTGCTAATAATATACGTTCACTTTCATCACCTATGGGCAAGGTGTGAATTATGATTTCAATCATCTTTTTGCCGTCACGCAAAAAGAAGAATAATAAGTACAGCATTAAGAAAAACATAATACCAAAACTAAGAGTATTTTGGCCGATAGTAAAAATATGTGACATTGCCCATTGGCTACCCTGAAGTGCAGATGAAGAAAGTTTTTGTTTGATTGCTTCAATATTCACTCCCACAGACTCTGCGCGTTCGACTAAGGATGGCCAGCTTGCTTGTGCCCAGCTAATCGGGCCTGATAAATCAATTTCACCACTCGTGATGGATTGATATAAGGAGACTCCTTCTTTACCAACGGCAATAGACAATGACAATGCGGGCACAATCACCGCAAAGAGTATGATTAATAATGTCAGCAGCGAGGCAAGATTTTCACGCTGTTTGAAGCGCGCAAGAATGAAGTTTTGTACAGGTCTGAACAATACAGCCAGGGTAATAGCCCACAATATAGGCTCGAAAAAAGGCA
>JANQKJ010000271.1 GCA_028281205.1 Gammaproteobacteria bacterium | reverse complement strand
ATTGTAATTAAGGCGCACACCGATTCCATTTTCAAGCACTACACGAGAAGGGCTAACCGTATGGGGGCTGCTATCATTAAATAAAGATCCTTCTAATGTTCCATTAAACGCAACTAGCTTAATATCATTATGCAAAAATACTTGCCATTCCCATTTCCTGGGTTGGTACTGTGGATCATTAATTATTTCATTGCTTTTATCACCGATAATAAATTCTCCACCAAATGATGCATCATTGAAGACTGTACCTAATGATAGCTTGTAGCGAGGGTGCAATGAGATAAATGGAAATATTTCATGACGGTTTGTTTTGTATTCAAGAAAATATTGCAGTGCCAGTTGGTTTTTAATCTGTAAGTCCCAACCTTCAGGTCTTTTAAAACCAAATAGTTCATGCCACTCAGTTTGAATATTGTCGGCTTTGGAGCATGGGCCAACACATCCCAAGCTAAATTCATGCATTAAATAACGATCTTGTAGGGTTTCAGCTTCAAAAAATATACTGATATAACTCCAACCAGCATAAGGGCGGTCACGATTTGTGTCTATTTGTTCTGGCTCTAATGATAAATCTGAGCTGGTATAAATTTTCTGGCCAATTTTAATTCCATAATCTGCTCTAGTAATATCTGATTGTTTATTTATCCAATTTAAACTACGCAAAGAAAGATTGGACTTTGAGATATCTTCCTTAATATCTGTCTGACAACGCAGCATTGCTTCAAATCCATTTGAATAAAAACGGTCCGTGCCACCTCCTAATGTCAAGGCGCTGTCATTTTCGATTAGCATTGAAATTTCTTTATGCAAACAAGGCATAGCCCATGCAGTCGATGCAATAAAAAATAAAATTAAACTAATGATAAGTCTTGTTACCATGCTACCAAGCTAATATTTAAATATATTTGATTTACTATCTTGAAGTAATGCTATACACATTTCAATTTGCTCAGTTGAAATTTCACCTTGATAATATAATGAGCTACATAAATTTGCGGCATAAATTGGTTGTTTAGATTTTTGTTTAAATAAATCCAATGCTATGCCACCTTGTTGGCAAATATCTTCAATAACTAATGGACTGAGCATTCCAGCATGCTCAGCAATTGGACACTGAGCAATATTATGTAGCGCAGTTAATAACTTTGGACCAATGAATTGTGGCGGTATGGTTCCTGTATTAAGCATTAGCAAGTGCTCTGCTGTTTCTGTATAAAAATCCAAAAAACTATTATTTTGCCTGAACATCATGAATGCATTATGTAACTTAATTTTACTAATCAAGGTTTTTTCTGACCGGCTCTTATGCTGTATCCAAACTTCACGCCCTAATGCATATTTGTGTGAGGTTAAGCTAAATTTATTTGGTGAAAAGATTAAAAAATCAGCATCGCACCATATGACTGTTGAGTAATTATTTTGCAAATAATGTTGCAACAATTTTAATCGCGCTAAATCTGTTGCGATTATAGGTTGTCGAGTGAATTTTTTTAATAACTCATCATCTATAAACTTAAATAGCTCATCATCATAAAACTTATAATCATATTGATTGCTATGCGCCCATTTTCTAACCGAGTCCAAACATGTTTGAATCCATGTTGCAGGTAATGGCTGAGTATGTGATTGAAGAACAATGGTATCAGACATGCCTTAAGTTCTTTATAAGAGTAATATTATTTTAAAAACAACATATCCAGGAAGACTTTTCTTTTCTCAGTATTAATCTGCCTGTCCGCTTTGTATTGGGCATGTTGTGAATGTGTTGCACTAGGGTCTAGCCAAATACTCCATAATCCAGTCGCTTCATTGGGTAACAACGAATAGCGCGCATCAAATACTCTTACATTATTACTTGCATCTAGTGCGACGTATCCTTGCGAGAATTGAGTGAAGCGTTGTAAGTCCTTAGCTTGTTGTGAAGCAGGGTCTAGCCAGGGTAAATCGCGCTCAACATCCAGTTTGGGAGTTAATTTTCCTGGATATACTCTAGTCTTTAGACCGATTCGCACCGCATCTGTGTAAAAGCCCGCATCTATTTCATAAACCACTTTCCATAAAATAAGATTGCCAAAACTTGGCTTGGTAGTTAATCGAATAGGAGAGTGTCCTCGTTCATGTGCTAAAGCCCATCCGATTTCACTGGCACGATGGTTTTGATAAACACCAAATAATTGGTAACACACTACCCATATCAATCCAGCCGCAGCAAGTTTTGGCTGTTTTTTGATTCCGGCATGAAGAATAAAAATCAATAAAGGAATAGTTAGTATGGGGTCAATGATAGAGACGCTATCCCAGGCAAAGCGATAGTCAGTAAACGGCCACAGCAGTTGGGTGCCATAACTAGTGCAGGAATCAAGTAAACCATGTGTCGCATAACCTAATGTGCAATATAAATAGGTTTGCTTGAAGGTTAGAGAACTCCACCACGAGATTAATAGAAAAAATAGTGACGCACAAATCAAACCACCTATGGGTATGAATATTAATGAGTGTGTAAATTGGCGATGAAATTCCAAGAACAATAAAGGATCAGCACTTGAACGAATAAATACATCAAGATCCGGTGCCATTCCCGAAACAAACCCCATGATGCCAGCCAGCACGATGTTTTTTTTGTTACTTAATGCTTGCGGTAAGCTTGCTCCTAGCGCACCTTGTGTGATCGGGTCCATAAACCATTAACCTAAATTTTTGTGATGCAGTTTAAATTCTGCGAAGTTTGCTATAAAAAACTATCCGCTCATAGGCTTTATTGGCATTCCACTCTGTTTTCGCGTTGTTTTTTGTACATACTAGGGTATTAGTATTCGCAAATCGCGAATGATACATGCATATGAATCTAAAACCTCAAGACATATTAGTATTACTTAAGTTGGTTGCCCAAGGCGATATGGATTGGGTTTATAGCCGACTTGCTATGGAGTTAAGCATGAGTTCCTCTGAGATTCACGCTGCAATGAAACGCGCGTATAACGCCGGTCTTATGATGGATAAAGGTGAGACCATTATGCCTGATGCAAAAAATCTGGAAGAGTTTATTGTTTATGGTGTTAAATATGCATTTGCAGCAGAAAGAGGTGACACTTGTATTGGTATGCCGACTTCTTATGCCGCTAAGCCTCTGAACACTAGGATGGTTTACGATGGCAGTAACCCTCCTGTGTGGCCAGATGAAAATGGCAAAGTCAAAGGTATCGCATTTCGACCTCTTTATCCTTCCGTACCTGATGCTGCCCGCTTGGATTCAACTTTATATGAATTACTAGCTTTAGTTGATGCCATTCGTGGAGGTCGCACGCGTGAGCGTGCACAAGCTATTAAAGAGATAAAGTTACGTTTTACACGTTATGCCAACCATAATCGTTTAGGCAGTGTTCAGCATGTGAATCGCCGTCGCAAAACAGGTTAATATAATTAGCCCTGGTCGTGAATTTCGCACGGTGCACGTAATTCCTCTGGGGTATTGTCCGGGCACACTCCACAATCTTCATTACCAGGTACAGCAAAATCAATTTTCTTAGGATAAGGCAGATCTAGATTATCCATAATTTCAACAAACTCATTTAGTGGGCGTTCATTACCCAAACGAGGGTTACGTTGCTTTTCCTGTAATACACTAGAAACAAGTCTGCCGGAATAGTCATGACCTGGGTATATTAATGTGTCATCTGGTAAGTTGAAAATTTTATTATGAATACTCTTATATAAAGTAGCAGCATCGCCTGATTGAAAATCAGTTCGTCCGCATGCTTCAATAAGTAAAGCGTCACCGGTAAAGACCATTTGTTGAGTGCCATTATCAAATAAGTAAGCAAAATGATGATCAGTGTGACCAGGAGTAAATAAAGGATGCAAGCTGATATTGCCAACCTTTATTGCTTCACCTTCTTTAGCACCTAAATCCATACACGGTAGTTGGCATATATCTGGATAAATGATTTGGCTATTAGCCAATGCTTTTAATTTGACTGCAGCGGTTAAGTGATCTGCATGAATATGTGTGTCAATGGTGTATAACAAATTTAAACCTAGTTGCTTAATGACATCGAGATCGCGTTCAGTAGTATCAACAACAGTATCAATTAAAGCACATTGGCCTGTTTCCTCGCAGCCAAGTAAATAAGTGTATGTGCTTGAAGTGGGCTCAAAAAGTTGTCTGAAGATCATACTTCACCTATACATATAGTTTGCTTCGAAAAAATTTTAAGAAGTAAACATAACATATTTATCTTAATTTTATATCCTTGTAAGGCTTGTTTGATTTATCGATATAAGGTCATTATTTGGTAGCCAATTGGAAGATTATTTCTAATGGAATCTGCGGGCTGGTCGAAGCATAAGTCATTATGACAGATAACGCTTATAACATTGCTCATCTTGCAACAGACCTGGTTGCATTTTCTCCTGTAGCACTAAAACTATGCGAAGTAATTGATGACAAGGCTTCAAATGCTAAAAGTGTTTCATCTATCATTAAGCAAGACCCGGTACTAACAACCAACATATTAAAATTAGCCAACAGCCTATTTTACGGATATTCACAAGAAATAAGTGATATCGACGAAGCTGTTAATCGCATCGGGACCAGTGAAGTATTTCGCATTGCATTAAGTGTGTCTACATCAGAGACATTCCGCGGAATACCTGAAACATTAATTACCATGAGTGATTTTTGGAATCACAGTATTTTATGTGCATTTGCGGCACAGGAATTAGCAGATACTTTTAACCTAAAAGCCACGGGGGCAATTTATGCAGCAGGTTTATTACATGATATTGGTCAATTGATACTTTTTTCTAATCGTCCCAAGCAATCTGTCGAAATGTTAGAAAAGTGTCTGGATAACTACGAAGAACTGGATCAATGCACTGCCGAGATGGAAATATTTGGTTTTACTCATGCGCAAGTAGGTATGGAGCTCGCCAAAATGTGGCATTTCCCACCCATGTTGCAAGAATGCATTGCTTATCATCATCAACCTAGTGAAGCAAAATTATATGCACAGGAATGTTTAGCGATTGGTATGGCAAACATATTAGCCGTGCTTATTGAGATCCAAAGTTATGATCTAAATGATCTATCACCTATAGATGTCAATTTGAGAAAAGCATTTAATGAAAATATGAATAATATTGCTAGTGTATGTCAACGTATCGAAAAGAGGTATCTAGAAAATAAAAGTTTAGTTCTTAATACGATTATTTAATCACTACTTAGTTTATACATGAATAATAAAAAAAATAATCCTGGCCGCATTGAAAGCGTCAAGCATGTCAATCGGCACTACAATAGTGAGTTAGATAAAACCGTAGTGAGTATTTCACCAGGTGGTTTATATATCACTCAAGAAGATGAAGTAATTTCAACCGTGTTGGGTTCATGCGTTTCAGTTTGTGCTAGTGATACTGTGCATGGAATAGGCGGCATGAATCACTTTATGGTGCCAGGTGACGTTGATGACTTACAAAATAGTAACCAGGAAGAATTACTGAAATTAGGGATTTATGCGGTAGGTTATTTACTAGATCAACTCTATTCACTGGGTGCAAAAAAACAATGTTTAGAAATCAAAGTGTTTGGGGGTGGAGCCATTATTTCTTCTGCTGGAGATGTGGGAAATTCTAATATAGATTTTGTCATGCACTATATTGAAAAGAACCAACTCAATCTCGTAAGCCATGATTTAGGCGGGCAGCTCCCTCGCAAGTTGAATTACCTACCTAAAACAGGACAAGTGTATATGAAGCGCTTGCGTGCATTGCATAAGCGTGTTGTGGCAGAACGAGAAAAATATTAAATTTATTTAAAACAAGCAGTTATATTATTTTTTTAATGTAAAATATTATATGGTTATATTTGCTACAAAATTCAATATCTAGCACTTCTTAATAGAAACGTTAGCAATCGCTATCAATTGAATGGGTTGCATGTATAATCGCGCGCATTCTGTAAATGCCACCCATAGATGCAAGGATCCGCACGTGTCAGACAAGCTTCGTAATATTGCCATTATTGCCCATGTGGATCATGGTAAAACCACATTAGTTGATCAGCTACTTCAACAATCAGGCACCTTTGACGAACGTGCCTTACCGCAGACTCGCGTAATGGACTCCAATGACCTGGAAAAAGAACGCGGCATTACTATTTTGTCCAAGAATACTGCAATTCGTTGGAATGATTATCGAATCAATATTGTTGATACTCCAGGGCATGCGGACTTTGGTGGTGAAGTGGAACGTGTCTTGTCGATGGTTGATTCTGTTCTGCTATTGGTAGATGCAGTTGAAGGGCCAATGCCACAAACACGCTTTGTGACCCAAAAAGCTTTTAATATGGGTTTCTGTCCAATTGTAGTCATCAATAAAATTGACCGTGACGGCGCCAGACCAGACTGGGTGTTGGACCGAACATTTGATTTATTCGATCGTCTCGGGGCCACAGACGAACAACTGGATTTCCCAGTGGTGTATTCCTCGGGAATTAATGGTTATGCTAGCCTGGAAGCCGATGCGCGTGATGGTGATATGAAACCCTTGCTGGAAAGTATCATCGAGCATGTAAAAGCACCTGATGTAGATGCTACAGGGCCGTTCCAGATGCAAATCTCAACCCTTGATTACAATAACTATGTCGGTGTAATTGGCATCGGACGTGTTAAGCGCGGTGAAATAGTATCTAATTCTCCAGTATCGATCATTGATAGAGAGGGTAAACAACGCAAAGGCAAAATCTTGCAAATACTGGGTTTTCATGGTTTGGAAAGAATTGAAGTGGATAAAGCTAGTGCTGGAGATATCGTGGCTATTACTGGTATCGATCCTTTGGATATTTCAGATACAATTTGCCACCCCGAACACGTAGAAGCATTACCTGCACTTAGTGTAGATGAACCAACTATTAGTATGACCTTCCAAGCCAATTCTTCACCTTTTGCGGGCAAAGAAGGTAAATATGTCACTAGCCGGAATAT
>JANQKJ010000267.1 GCA_028281205.1 Gammaproteobacteria bacterium | reverse complement strand
CTGTCAAAACAAATTATTCAACAGTTGCAAGGCGATATTAAAGTTACCAGTACCTACGGTAAAGGTAGTGAATTTACCGTGATGCTACCAATCACTGTTACCGCTAAGCTAAATTGGCTCTATAAGTTGCCGGAATTGCCGAGCCCAGGCCGTGATGACGTGCCCAAACTGCAGGGCTTAGTGCTTTACGCTGAAGACAACCCTCAAAATCAACAATTAATCGCTGAACTTATTTCACGCACGGGATGCCGAGTTACCATAGCCAATGATGGTTCTGAAGCTCTTAATCTGGTATCACAAGCAGACTTTGACATAGTATTGACGGATATTCGCATGCCTATTATGGATGGTGTAGAGTTTAATAGGCAACTCAAACGGGTCAAACCCAACTTACCAGTGGTAGCGATTACCGCCGAATATACTGCCGGTGATTTAAGTGAGTTGGAACAAGAAGCATTTGCTGACATTTTATTTAAACCGGTTTCTAATCATAAATTCTATGCAGTTTTGTTGAAATACTTAGAAAAAAGTGACAATCATGGCATATTTTCGCCGGAGAATATCAATGAGCTTTCTTCGTCTAGTTCAGTTTCTGCTACCGATAATGACTTTAACGATGAGCACAATTTATCAGAAAATAGTTTTTCAGAAGTCGAGATGGACAATAGGGTAACAGCGCTTAACCATTATTTTCAAACACATGTTTCACGCTTACTCATTGTCGATGATGACGAATTTGTTATCGATATTACTAAAACTATGCTGTTACCGTTATCTGTATCAATTGATATTGCATCTACATACGATGCTGGCAGATCTCTTGTTGAGAACAATCAATATAGCATTGCTTTACTTGACGCCAAATTACCAGGCACTCCAGACTTTGAAATGATTAGGGAAGTTGCCACTGGCAATGGTCAGTCTGTTAAGACAAAAATATTATGCATCTCGGGCGTCTCGACACCCAGTGAAATAGAGCAGATTTATCGAGCTGGCGCTGATTTACATATTACTAAACCTTTTACAGCCGATTCTTTATTTGAGGCCTTAGCAACGTTATTGAAAGTTAACAATGATATTGAATGTGAATACTTGGCGTTTGATACCCTTGTTAGAAGATCAGGTGATAAGGCACTAGCGATCAAAAAACTCATCGCCTTTAAGAAAAAATATCAAGATGCACCAACCATCATTGCACAATTTATTGGTTTGGAGAAAATTGGTTCGGAAAAAATTGATTTTACTGAATTTGAAATATATGTCCATAAACTTGGCAGTAGTATAGGGTTTTTAGCTGCAGATGAACTAATGGTGACAGCTCGCGCCATTGAAGTGGCAGTTAAAAACAAAAATATTGATAAGGTCAAGGCTATTATCGATGAAAAGCACTTTATTTCAGCGTTAAAAAAACTATTAAATGAAATTCACAACTATCACAATTGAACTGTTTTAACGGTATTAGTATCAGTAATTAGTAGTAACCAAATGGGCTAACCATATTAGCAAATAGGTATTATGACATCTAAAGTAATTGTTACAAATCAGCCTATGTTTACTGGCAATATATTTATTATAAAAGTATTGCTCAAGATTGTTTTTTTACTTTTTACCATAAATATCTGGGCAGAACCTGCGGTACCAATATTAGATGACGATACGGATAGAATAGAATTAACTCATTTTATGTCGGTTTACGAGGATAAAAATGCGGAACTCTCTATTGAAGATGTTGCGAAACTCCGGCCCGAAGATTTTTATAGTGTTGATACAACAATTTTTTATGAAGGCATATCTGAAGCTGCTTTTTGGCTAAAGGTTACTATCACCGATCAGAGAGAAAAGGGCCCACTTGTTAATGATTGGATATTAGAAGTTGCATTTCCATCTTTAAATACCGTTTCTCTATACACATTAGCGAAACATGGTGGGTGGCATGAAGAAAAAATAGGAGCTAGTGTACCATATGATGTTAGAAAATATGATGCAACTAATGCAGTTTTTGATGTTCCTATGCAAAAAGGTGAATCTAGAGATATTTATTTGCGCATTCAGTCTGATGTTGCAATTGAAGCGTTATTTTTTATTTGGCAAAAAAGGAATTACTTTGATTATCAGCTGAGTAAAGATTTTGCCTGGGGGGCCTATTTTGGCGTTGTCTGTATTCTGTTTTTGTTTAATGCTCATATATGGTTCAGATTTGCTCCACAAGGATACCTTTATACTGCTTGGTTAGTTAGTTTAATAATGACATTGGTATCGTTGTCCGGTTACGGGCATAGGTATTTGTGGGGAGACTATCCCACTTGGAACAGAATCAGTGTGTCTTTTTTTATTTTTATGTTTACCGCTTTATCGACATTTACTGTGCGAACCTATTTTTTTGTACCAAAAATTATTTTTTGGCTAGGGCAGGTATTTGCTTTTACTGCCTTAGCGTTTGCCATAGCAGTCATTTATCAACAAGAGCTTTACCCAACATTATCTTTAGTTTTTCTTAGTTTTCTATACCCTACGGGACTTATACTAGTCATTTTTGTTAAGCCAGATATATCAAGATATTTTTCTATATCATTGGGTATAATAGCGTTTTGCATGCTTGTTTATATTTTACATTTATTCAGTTTTATCCCGCCGACGAAGTTTTCTTTTTATAGCATATATGCCGGTACCATTTTGTGGTTGATAATTTACTCTTTGTTCTTTTCCGCAGACAATATTGATTCTGCGCAACAGGCAACGAAAGAACACCAGAGAAAATCGTTGGACAGTTTACAAAAGTACTCAGACGAAAAGAATGAAAGAGAAAAGATAGAAAAGGAAAAAATTTTTATTGATGCTCAAAACAAAGCAAAGAGCCAGTTTTTTGCTAGCATGAGTCACGAACTACGAACCCCATTGACTTCATTGCTAGGCTATGCATCTATGGCTAAAGACCCATATATACCAGATTCACAGCGTATTGAAAAAATAGCAACTATTGAAAAAAGTGGTCGTCACTTATTACAACTAGTTAACGATACATTGGATCTGTCAAAAATTGAAGCACAGGCACTATCATTCAACATAGTTCCTGTGAAGACAATTGAATTGATTAAAGATATAGAAGACTATTTCTCTATTCTAGCTGAAAAGAAAAAACTGCAGTTTAAAGTGGAGTATCAATTTCCTCTGCCCGAAACGTTTGATACTGATCCGATACGATTAAAGCAAGTGCTAATCAATCTTTGCAGCAACGCTATAAAATTTACAGAAGTAGGTAATATCACCCTTATTGTATATGTTGCCAATTCCAATACGGATGGTGATACACAGCAGATTTGCTTTGCCGTACATGATACAGGTGTTGGTATTGCTCCGGAAAAAGTCGATATTTTGTTTGACGCTTTTGTACAAGCTGATTCCAAAGTATTTAAAAATTTAGGTGGCACGGGCCTTGGCCTTTACTTATCAAAACAGATTGTAGAGCAATTACGTGGAAATATTCACGTTACTAGTACTTACGGTGAGGGCAGCCAGTTTACCGTAGAACTACCTTTATGTACCGAAGGTGAGATTCGTTGGCTAAATAGTTCTTCTCAGTTTGACCAACTGACTTATGATAAGATTCCTCGTTTGCGTGGTTCTGTGTTATACGTAGAAGATGACCTGCGGAACCAACAATTGATTACAGAGTTAATTTTACGCACAGGCTGCCAGGTCACTTTAGCTAATGACAGCGCTGAAGCATTGGATATTGCTCAGCAAACGGATTTTAATCTTGTCTTAACTGATATTCAGATGCCCATTATGGATGGTATTGAATTTACCCGTAAACTAAAGTTAGCTAAACCTAATTTGCCTATTGTGGCAGTCACCGCAGAATACACAAGCGATCATGTCAATAAACTTAAACAAGAAAAATTTAGTGAAATTTTGTCTAAGCCTATCACCAATTATCAGCTTTACAATACTTTGTTGACCTATTTAACGCGGATAGGGCCATCCGGCTAGCCATCATCGATCAATTAGAGCAGCAATTTTGGCATTGACAATGGCTGATGTCATATTGCTTTTTATCGTAGTGTGGGCAATCTCGGTCATAATATCTTTGGTTTTTTGTTCGAGGGAGCCAAGCTGAAGTGGTCTAAGTACTCCTACAGTAATGCCTTTATAGGTGTCTTTTATTAGTCTAATAACATTAGTACCTATTTCGCAATAGACAAATATGAGGCTTGGGTTATTGTCTTTGAGTGCTTGTTCGGCGCTTGCATAGTCGGCATCACAAACAATAACTGGGTAGTTGAGGTTCTTTATAAATCGTTCCTGGCCACAACCGAGTGCTAACACCGGGCCGTTTAGTTGTAATTGCATATTACCTAGTTCTAACTGTCTTTGCACTGATAGTCTGAGTACCTCAAAAAAGAAGGGTTTTATTAACCAGTCTCTGGCACCGAATTCTTTGTAAGCTCTTAGTTCTTCTGCTTGATCGTTGTTAAAGGTCGCGAAAATCATTGGAATGTGTGACACGCGTGCGTCACATCTAATTTCTAAAGCGACATCAAAGCCACTAAGGTTTGGCATAGTTAGGTCGAGGACAATAAGATCAGGTTTTACCTTGACAATTGTTGCTAATGCGTTTTCGCTATCTTTTTCAAATACTAACACATAGTCTTTTAAGTGATGTTCTAAGTCACTCGTCTCAGGGTCATCGTCGACAATTATTATTTTTTGTTTGGGCATACACCTGTCCTAATCATTAAGCCGATAAAATATCTCTAAAGTTGTCTGCAACTAGTTTTAGTAACCACTGCCTTTCGGCCGTGCCCTCCAACCTTTTATGGCTGTATACCGACGTCTCAATCTTGGGCAACGTCAGATCTGGCTCAGATATGGTTAATTGGTAGGGAGGAGCATACATTTGAGCAATTAAGCTT
>JANQKJ010000262.1 GCA_028281205.1 Gammaproteobacteria bacterium | reverse complement strand
AATAAAAAGCGCACGGGCACCTGTGCTGCTATACCAGCAGCCACTACTTGTGCTCCTACGTTGCCAGCCCCAATAACAGCGACAGTTTTCATGTACACTAGCGTACCAAAAAACCGGTTTGATCTATAGCGTAGTTTCTATACTTACTATACAGTATCGCAGAATCGGGGCGTAGCTCAGTTGGCTAGAGTGCACGGTTTGGGACCGTGAGGTCGAAGGTTCGAGTCCTTTCGCCCCGACCATTCAGCATTGTATGCAATTATGAACCTCATATAATGTGTCGGTTGCAATTTTGCATTATAAAATAAATATTGTATAATAAATTTAAATGGATAAACAACATCATTTGCAGTGGGTTCAAGGGTACAGAAGTTTAGTAAGTTCATCAGCAGGCAAGCGTCTAGATGCAGATACTATACGTCAGCTTTCAGCAGGTCAGGCATTGTGTGATCAGATACTTAATGAAAACCCTAATAGCCCAACTATTGCAAGATTACGAAATGATATTGCAAAGCTTTTGGGGTCAAACTCTGATAATGCTTCTGAGCAGATAGAGCCAGAAAAATGGCTAGAGGAGGTTTGTATTACAAAAGTGAAAGAAGCTGTAACCAGTGCAAGTTTACATCCTCTCTTGCACGTGAAAGACACATTGACTCATGAACAAGACAGAGCAGACTGGCAAGCAGCAATTAACATCCTTGAAAGCAGCCCTCCAAACTGGCAAAACGAATGGACTGTTGCAGATATTGTAAATGCCATCAACACATGTTGGTGTTTGCCTCGTAACTTGTTATTAATACTAGATGAAGTACCCGTAAAGAAAGGAGTAACACCTGTGCGCAACCGTGAGAATCTCTGGCTTTCTGATATTAGAATGAGTCGAGTAGTTCAATCATACGAATTTGACCCTAATGGATTACGCATCCCTGTTCATGTAATTGAAAAAACAGACACTGATCCTATGTGTGTATACAGTGTCAGCCAGGGGTGTATTCAAATTACAGAAGGTTTTTCACACGATTTGACGAATCTGTATGACCAATCTGCAGCCACGAATTACCCCCCGAACGCTTCACCAGATTGTGCTCACAGAAAATCACTGGGGCAGTTTTTGCTTAACAAGTACCCTGACAGAGAAGATCGCCGAAAGGAAAATTTGAATAGAATTCTTCTAGAAGAGTTTATCCATTACATATTTGCAGAACAGATAAAAAGCAATGCTGATTACAAAACGATGACAATACGGCAATTTTGGTGTCATGCACTCAAAGCAATGACACCTTCAACTTCACAATTACATGCAGAAATTCAGGCAAGAGCCGATATTCCGACACCACAACAGGAAAATGAATATCATGACACAAACATGGCCCACTTCGAGTTGGCCGCACGTATAGCAGTGGTTGCTAAAATTGAAAACCCTCATTACTTAGTCCACGAATTTGGCATGTTTATGCATGATAATCGATCATATCCCCATTACGCATCAGCCAGGTTGGCTGTTATGTTTGCAGGATTGCTTTTCAAGTTGCCTCAGCAACTAGGACTCAATCATGTGGATGCAGAAGATGCCAACATGCTTCAACAATTTCAGCAGATATTAGTGAATAACTATGAAGCTGATGATGTTAGGAAGGTATTTGAATTTCAATCAAATACACTGTTTTCACCTAAAATTTTAGACCATGCACTAATACAAGGTTGGCAAAAGAGTTCAGTTAATGAATTATTAGACACGGCATAGCCATCCATTAACAGAATGACGATTTTTTTTGTATACTGCTGACATGAACGATCTCGATGCAAAATCACAGAAGAAAGCTGCTAAAGCTGCTCATAAATTTGAAAAGAAAGGTGGTACCGTGCCAAGTGCCGAGCCGTCACCAGCAGAGCGCAGCGCTAAAGCGGCGGAAAAACAAGTCCGTCTGCAAACTGTTCGTGTATTGCTAGCCTTTGCAGCAGTGGTGATTGCTATCCTTTCACTTGCTAGAGCCCTACAGTAATCGGCCCCAGGCACGCTTATCTTCATCTAATTTTAGTGTTCTCCCTAGCTCATAGCAGCGTTTTTGTATATCACTCTCCTCTACCTTGTTCTCTTTTTCAAGGTAGCGGGCTACCTCTTCTGGTAAGCGATTTTTGTTCTGCAAAAACTGAATAATTTGTTCATCAGATACCTGCCTATTATCACTATTTGATTTAGAGGTCATGTGCCTATGGTACCAAAGGGGCACTTGCGCATTTTAAAATAGTGTGTCGAAGTAAGGAAAATGGCCTTGCAAAGCCAAAAACTTTGTACTATTATTGTGAACAACATGACTGCTATTGTTCCACCAATCAAAGGTGAGAAATTAATAGAATTGCATCGCATGAATGCTGAGATGAAGCAGTCTCCGGAAATGTGGGCCGGAAAGCAGCGTGGCAGTATTTATGAGTTAGCCGCTTTTCATGCGTACCACATTCTACAAACAGAGGGTACTGTAGACATGATTACACTAACACAGCGAGTTCGTGAAAAATTGAGGGACAATATAGATATATTCGACGCTTGGAGCAGAGTCAGAGAGGAAACAAATATACCGTACAAAGAACTAAAGGCAGGCCTACATTCAGGTGAAGCAATGGTTAAGAATGTAGCATTGCAGTCTCAGGTTCTATTAGGCATTAACAAAGCCTTACACGTTTATGTTAGTTTGAATCGAATCCGAATACAGTTACTCACAAGCCGACAAGATTCACAGATGCCACTGTTGGAATATAGGGAAGCAAGTTAAGCTTTATTTTGATTAACCTGATCTTGTAATCGGTTTAATCGTAAGTTGTTGTATGCCATAGCAACCGCATTCCAGCGCTGCATTTGAGAGGAAATTTTTAGCTGAGTGTTACAGTAATCTAGGTCATCATCGCGGAGGCGATCGATGCCAGGTGTTACTAGTACTTGTTGCTGCTCTATGCCTTCTAGTTGGGCAGCCAAAATCATTGCCATATCAAACCCCCAGCGATTAGGGGTGTTAAGGTAGCTTAGTATAGTGCCGGCTTGATCGTGAATTTGTTTGGCAACTGGCAGTACAGTTTCGAGGGCACTGCGCTTATAGGCTTGAAAACCATGAGCATTGGTGAGCGTAAACCTAAAACCAATCGAACGACAAATGCCGGCTAGAACATCATTTGCCTCCTTATCTTTAGCACCTTGTTTAAAGTTGTTGCCGTCAAAATGTAAGTCACCAAATACGGTATCCCAACCACCATTACGTACCATGTTTACCATTCGCGGCACCCATGGCGCGGCCGGGTGTTCGGCGTGGTCCATTTTTACCACAATAGAATCATCAGTACTGGCTAAAAAGTAGTCGTAACCAGCCTTAGCGGCCCCAACCACACCAGTTTCGTTCGTCATAGGACTTGGTACATACAGCTGCTTATCAAGAAACCCTGCTTTGAGGAGTCGCTGCCTACCTTGCTCAACAGTGTCCCGAATTGCTTCAGGCTTGGGCCCATTGGTAATAATGGCGAGGCGCCAGCTATTATCGAAGCAAAGCTTCTCGATTGCCGGCATAAATTGCTGTGTATGGCCATTGGCGTGCGTTATGCCATTACCCATGTAATCAGGTATAACTACGCAAACACGGCCCTTCAATGATTCAAGTTCATTCGACATAAGAAGGAAATTTACAGTATATTACTATGATTTGTCAACTCCCTACCTATTCCTCTTCTGTTTCATTTTCGTGAGCACCTTGCTCATCGAGCGTGTTGAGATTGTGGAGTTGCTGACGAATGCACTCATCATATGCTTCGGTGCCAAGCCCATGGAAACCACGACACTGGCGACTCGACATTCGGTAGAGCGTACGTTTGCTAATGGTGTTTTCAAAACGG
>JANQKJ010000021.1 GCA_028281205.1 Gammaproteobacteria bacterium | reverse complement strand
TACATGACCATACTTATTTTTGTAGCCACTTTCTTTGCGTGGAGGTAACAAGCGCGTCACTATAGTATCGCTAATAGACACACCTAGTTTTTCTGCGGCTTCAAATAAAGATTCTGGCAAATTTAATGTATCAACTACGATGCTTCCTGTGTAGTTGCGTGCTTGTGCGGTAATTAAGCCGCTCTTCATTCCTATAAAGGTGATGGTATGGTTGGCGTAAACAGTGGGTCCTAGCGGGTTGCCGGTGTCAGCGCTTAGACCAGAGGGAATATCCAGCGATAATACGGGAACCGGAGTATGATTAATTGCGTTTACGATGTCAGCAAATTCACCTTCAATAGCACGCGATAAACCGGTACCAAATAACGCATCTACAATCAGGTCACATTCGGGCAGGTTTTCGCTATGATCAATATCTTCACCTTCGTGTATGGCGAACTCATTTTGGGCGCGCATTGCATCGCCCCTTAATTTAGTGATAGCTACTACCGGCATGACAGTACAGCGAATATCCGCTTGCTGTAACAATCTTGCTAGTACATAACCATCGCCAGCATTATTGCCGCCCCCGGTAATGACAAGCACGCGTTTAGTGTTAGGGTAATGTTCACGTATAAACATAAATGCTGCTTTGCCAGCACGTTGCATAAGTTCATAACTCTTAATGTTATGCTCATTAATAGCGTTTGCTTCAAGGGTTTGAATTTGTGCTTTGGAATAAACCGAGTATTGCATGCCGTTATTGATAAAATTCATGTGTCATAAACAGTCCAAGTAATTGTGAAAAAGCCTATCGTTAGTCAGCAAACTATGCAAAGTCTAAAACAGGATATTTATGCCTGGGCCATAGAGCTTGGCTTTGATCATATCGGGATTAGCGATATAAATCTCGCTGAGCATGAAGCTTATTTGCTTAATTGGCTGGATTCCGGCATGCAAGGGGAAATGGATTATATGCAAAAGCATGGTACCAAACGCAGTCGTCCTGAAAAATTGTTGCCTGGCACTATTAGAATTATTTCTGTGCGTATGAATTATTTTCCACCCGATGCGCGTGATGCTGATGAGGTGCTGCAGCAATCTCAATTGGCCTATATTTCCCGTTATGCATTAGGACGGGATTACCACAAAGTCCTTAGGAAACGCTTACAAAAACTTGCCGATAGGATACAGGGACAAGTGGGAGAGTTTGGGTATCGCGCATTTGTTGATAGTGCGCCGGTAATGGAAAAAGCCCTGGCAAATAAAGCTGGACTAGGCTGGATTGGTAAACACACTAATTTACTTTCTGAGCAGGTAGGTTCCTGGTTCTTTTTGGGTGAGCTGTTTACCGATTTGCCACTGCCGACTGATCAGCAGGCCAGCAACCATTGTGGTAGTTGTAGTGCGTGTATTGATATTTGTCCCACGCAAGCGATTATTGCACCGTATAAACTTGATGCACGTAAATGTATTTCTTATTTGACTATCGAGCATAAATCATCAATCCCAGAACAATATCGCAAAGCCATAGGTAATCGAATTTATGGTTGTGACGATTGTCAGTTAGTATGTCCATGGAATAAATTCTCTAACACTTCTCCGTTAGCCGATTTTGCCAAACGGCATAATTTAGATTCGGTTGAGCTTGTTGATTTATTCATGTGGACCGAAGAACAGTTTTTATTTTATACCGAAGGGTCAGCTATGCGTCGTATCAGTTATCAGCAATGGCTGAGAAATCTTGCTGTTGCGTTAGGTAATGCAGCTACTACAGATGCTATATTGCACGCGTTAAACATGAGGAAAGATGATGCATCGGAGCTGGTACGGGAACATGTGCAGTGGGCGTTAGCACAACATGAAAGTGATTAAGGAATAATGAAGAAAATCATTTTCTTGAGTGTGTTGTGCTTGCTTGTGAGTGGCTTGTATATTGCAAGGGTTGAAGTCATTCAGAAAATTACGCCTATTGTCGCTTTAAATTATGGTGTGCAAATAGACGTTATAGAAATAGATCGAATTGATTTAAATAAAATAGCTATACAGCATCTGGCCGTTTCATATCAAGACGAAGCCTCTAACTATTCAATTGTAGTAAATGATGCTGCCATTGAATTTGATATCTCACCCGATATACAGAATAAAATTTCCAGAATTGTTGTTGATGAGCTAGTTGCTGATATTCGTGCGTTGAATGATGATGACAGCAGAACTGATGGAAGGTCCTCTAATACAAGCTTTAAAGATTATATTAATTATTTGCCTTTGTATGGTGTTGATATTAAACGGCTGGCGATCAATTATTTTGCAGATAGGCAACGCATGGGCGGGTTTGAGGGGCAAGTCGAGCGTGCGCATGGATTACACTTGGATGGTTTGATTAGTTATCAAGATTATTCTGGCAATATCAATTTAGCGATTGATGATGTTGTTATTAAGGGAGTGCTTACTCATGTAGATAATGATGAACAGGTATTTGAGTTAAATGGTGAATATGAAATTGATGATGATTGGTTAATATTAAAAATAAATTCTAACTACCATCTAACAGGAATTCATCATGCTATTGGTGAGGGTGAAGGTATCCTTGTGCATGGTTCTAAGGGCATTATTACTACAGTTGTTGAGCTAGATATGTTGCGTGCGCTTGATGATTTATTGACTACACTTGTTGCAGACGTCGATGTTGATTCAACAATAGATTTTTCAAGTGATTATTATGATGTAAACAATGCAAGTGTAGATGTTAGAGCGCATTGCATTATTGCAGATCGAAGCATAGAAAAATGTACGCTAAATCAGTTACAGAGATTTTCAGTAAAATTAAATTCTCCGCCGCAGTTACTTGAAGAATACTTTGACAAGCCAGGTCATACCTATCATTTCGAATTAAATCCAAATGATTCATTGGTTGTTAAGCGTTTGTCAGATACGCCAGACAAAATGACTGCTGAAGGCAGTGCTGAGCTTTTTATGTATGCGGATTCTGGAGAATTTAAATTTGATGCGCAAATTTCAAATATAGATTTGCAATGGGGTGCAGATGGCTGGCTACTATTGAGTGATTATCACTTGTCGGCAGATGTCAGGTATCTCGTACATCCTTTCAATATTCAACGTGTCAAATTTGATGCTAACGGCAATATGACTGTTAATAGCAAACAACTGCAGGCCCAAATTGCTGATGGCGCCAGCTTGGCTTTTTTTGATATGCAATATGAAGATATGCGTCTTAATGTGCTTCAACTTCAGCAGCAAGACATTGCAAATATGACTTACAGCTTTAATGAGCAGTCGATATATGGGGGAGGGCAGAAATTTTCTTTACCGATATCAGGTGCACAGTATGGTGATGCCGGGTTTAATATCGAAGCGACTGAGTTGAATATAGGTCGCTATCTTTTTGCTCCCAATAAAAAACGCCTCAGTGCTGAATTATTAATGGGCAAGATTTTAGCCAACAAAAAAGATATTAAAATTAAAGGTTCTGAATTGTTGGCGGAAATTGAATTAACCAATGATGATTTAAAAATTGATGGTGAGATGTTGCTGGGAATTAAAGAAACACCCGTCAAATTTTTTGTGTCGAATGATGTCGTGGTCGGAACAGGCACTGCACAATTTGAGTCGCAATCAATTTCTTTGTCTAACAATGAAGTGGTAGCGCAGATTATTGGTGTTACTGGTTTTCCATTGCAGTTGAACCAAGGTGGTTTTGCTTTAGATGGCGCTATTGAATGGAGTGATGATTATCAAGATACGCTTATTAATATAGATATTTCTGCAAAACAAGTGGGTGGTGATTATGCACAGAATCCATTTGAGAATCTCAATGTGGATATGAAGTTTGAGGAGAATAATGGCTGGGTGTTGTCAGCGCCTGCTACCTTAACTATTGATGGCGTAAATGTAGGTGTTCCTATGAATGATGTCAGCATGCAAATAATGGAATACCAATATGGTGTGCAGGAACAACCAATCGTAAAGGTGGTAGATTTTTACGCAGCTGCCTTAGAAGGAAGTATTTTTTCTGAAGTGATAGACATTGATTTGAATAAGCCTGTCAACAAATTTACCCTTTATCTTTCCTCTTTATCATTGGAAAAACTAGTCGAACTTAATCAAACACAAGACTTGTTAGCGACGGGGACCATTAACGGTGAGTTACCTGTGGTTCTGAATGAGGGTGTGCTGGAGATTGATGGCGGTTGGATGAATGCTGATGAGAACGGTGGTTTCATTAAGTATGCGCGTATTGGCGAAGTGTTATCAGGCAATGATGATTTGAAATTAGTGGCGCAGCTGCTGGAAGATTTTCAATATAATGAAATGTCTGCACAAGTTAGCCTGAATCCTGGTGGAGCGTTAATATTGCAGACGAAATTGTATGGACGTAGCCCTAACGCTGAGTTTAATACACCGGTTAATTTAAATTTTAATATCGATTTCAATTTGTGGAAATTTCTTGAGAGTGCTAGATTGCTGACTCGTATTGGTGAGGATATTATGGAACAGGTGAG
>JANQKJ010000143.1 GCA_028281205.1 Gammaproteobacteria bacterium | reverse complement strand
GAAAATATTCGGCAAAACTATCGTAATAACAACCACCACCCCTCGGTGCGCAACGCTCTCCATACTGAACCAAAGCTACGCGATAATCTATTGTGCCATCCGGCTGATTAGTATAAGTCCGCGAGAAAGTACTACCGGACTTGCTCCAAAAGCCGCTGCCATTGCTGCCGCTTACGATCTGCCAAGAGCCACTCAAGGTGCGTGACTCTAAAGCTAATGTGCGCACGGTAGAAGCAGACCAAGTACCACCTGGCGACGGTTCAGGAAGATTAGGAGGATTCCAATTGGGGGTAATGACAACCGTATAAGAACCCGTGGTACTTAACGAGGGAGAGATTGTGAGAGATATGGTGAGTCCAGATGAAGAACCCGCCCGGGAGCCATAAATATCCAACCACGTTTCAGCTTTTGCCGATGGGCACAACGACAACAAAACCAGATGACTTAGTACTAAGAAGAGACTGCGACAATGAATGAACCATCCACAGTGAACCCAAGAAACATTCACAAACTTTGGCAAAAAGAATACAAGACTTGAAAGAACCATAAAAAATTCACTGCTTTTTATTTTTAACATCTTCATCGAATTGACCGCTGCCCTTTATTTTCGATTATTTTTATACTGAACCAAGCATTCCTCACTCAAAGGCAAGAAAAGTATCCATATGATTATCATTAGTAATCACTCAAAAAAATAAAGGACTTTGTCAACAAAGTCAACGCTAAAAATAGGATTCTTAAAACATAAGCTTGAATATCAGACTACAGCCTGTTTAATTTTTACGATAAAATCTATAAAAATCAGAAACTTAGAAGCTTTTGAGCATGAATAAAAAAATGGGTTATAAATTCGACTAAGAGTCAAGTTGTATAAACTTGTGCAATTGTTTGCCAGTGGCTATCCAGGCAGAGGTTTTCTTATACAAATCAAACTTCCGAACGGGTTTAGCAATAAAGTCATCCATGCCAGCATTGAAACACTTTTGTTTAGTAGTTTGTTGAACATCGGCAGTGATAGCAATAAGCGGTGTACGCCTGATCCTGTCGGACTGATAACTAGACTCCCAGCTACGAATATTCTCAGCCAGCTCGATGCCATCCACTTTAGGTAGATGATAATCAATAAAAATAATATCGTATGGACTCTTATAAAATTTTTCCATCGCTTCATCGGCATTATTAGCTGTATCCACATCAATACCATAGTGTTGCATAAGCAATGTAAAAGTCTCCCTATTACTGAAATTATCTTCTACAAGTAATACACGACCAGTTGAAATAGGGTTAGCGGAAGTATCTATATCATTAGATATAGATTTTGCCACAGTCAAATAATCAAAGTTAAATTGACATTGAAATAAAGAGCCTAAACCCTCCTGACTAGACACGCTCAGTTCTCCCTCCATACCATTGACTAAGTATTGGGTGATAGCAAGTCCTAAACCGCAGCCCTCTTGAGTGCGTTTGGCTATGGGCTCTCCGCGCTTAAATGCGGTAAAAATTTCTTTTAATCGATGCTTGGGGATTCCGCAGCCTGTATCTTTAATCGAAATGGTAAGGCTTAATTGAGAAGCTGGCATTTTTTTCCAAGCAACGGTTACATCTACAGCACCTCTCGCTGTATATTTGATCGCATTACCAATAAGATTAATCAATATTTGCTTAATACGAGTAGGATCACAGACAACTAAATGATTTTTTAAATTCTCTGGATCATCATGATGCAAGGTGAGTACCAGGCCTTTTCGATTGGCCATTAAGGAGAAATTTTCTATCACTTGGCCTGTTATTTCAACAAGATCGCAACCTTCGTTTTGAAACTTAATCTTACCTAAGTTTAATGTGGAAAAATCCAATATATCATCCATTAAACGAACCAAATGCTCCGAGGACTCTAAGGCATTCCTTACATAACGTTTTTGCAAGTCGTTTAATTTCGTATCTTTTAATATTTCCAACATACCCATGGAGACATTGAGCGGTGTGCGCACTTCATGGCTTATTAGCGCCAAAAACTCCGTCTTTTCCGCATTGGCAGTCTCCGCGTTTTCTCTAGCGCAAGTCAGTTCAAGTATGTGGTCGTCTAGATTACTGGCCATTTGTTCAATATTATTGGCTAATTCACCTATTTCGCCGGAAACAGTAATAACCCGGCTCTGTGAGTAATGGCCTTTGGAGATCGCTTTAACTCTTGTAATAATTGCGGCTAAAGGATTCGTGATGTGTCTGCTAAGATAATAACCTATTAAGAGACTGATTAAAAAAGCAATGCCAGTTAGAATCAAACCGTTTAATAAAAATTGTTGCTGTTGTCGATTAATTAGATGTTTTGATAACTTAATACCTACTGAACCTATAGCTCTAACCATTGCTTTGCTACTTTCTCGTTGGGAGTTGGAGCTCAAATGTAAGTCGTCGTCAAAATCCAATGTTCCAATACTTAGTGTGGAAGGCATTATAACTTGCTGGAGGTCTGTAATAGAGGCTGTTTTCGTACAGCTTTTCTGTCTATCAAAAATGATGAGACCTCGAAGATCACGTAAAGTAATACCGCAAATCTCTTCTTGCTGATCTAACAATTGTTGCATTAATTTTTCAGCAGTTTCTATATCCCCTGAAATAAGGGCTATTTCGCCGATATGGCTTAAATGAGTTAGGGCCGTTTGGCCCCGTTCAAGCAAGGCTTGATCTAAGGTACTTTTATTGGCCACGAGAAAATAAGGTGCCAATATAACGCAAGCTAACACCAGCGGTATTAAGGTAACAATTAATACCAAGGTTCGAATATTAAAGGCGTTAGTTAGAGACATGAAAAGATTCGTTAATATAGTCCACATCAGTGGCGGCAAATTCATGATCTCGCACTGGAATATTTAATGAATTAGCAACGGCATTATTAAATACTATGCGATGTTTTTTTGCATAATCGGGCTCAGGCAATTTTTTATATAGTTGATAATATAAAATAAATTCTATAGTTTCTTCCGCAATATGATCGATATCGGTGTAACTTGTACCCAGCGCACCTGAGCGAACAAAATTTTCTGAAAAACCAATAATAGGTTGCTCTCGGCGATAAGTAGTCAGAATAATATAGCGCAAAGAGCCACTGTTATAAATCGTACTATCCGGCACGGCCAACAGTACATCAGCCTTTTTTATGCCTTCCAGAGCCTGAGCAATCGTTTTTTCATGATCAATCTTTACTGCAATAATATTGAATGGATAGTTTTTTATGGCATGCTTGAGATTAATTAATGATTGTTCGGATTTCTCACTATAAAGCAGGCCAATATTGGCCTGCTTAGGGTAAAGCCTCATGACAATATCTAGTTGATGTCTTAAGGAAGGTTCAGCAAAAATGGCAGAAACCGTGTTGTGAGCATCCTGTTCTTCCAGTGTTTGATAATAGACTAAGCTCGATGTTAAAACTGAAATAATAGGTGCTTGCCGTAAGCGCTGCCTCAGCTCTTTTAATACTGTATGGCCAACAGCGATATATACACATGATGGCTTATCGCATAATGTTGGCAACTTGCCAAGTTCAAGCACTTTATAGTTAGAAGATTGGTATTTATGCTTATCAAAGGCTTGGAGATAGCTCCGAGTAATGGCGTTGTATTCCGGTATGGCTACGAATACATGCTCGTTAGACTGAGTAGAGGCAACACTACTGGCTAAAAAGAGCAGAAAGGTAATAAAAAGTTTAGTGCGCATAATAACGCCATGGTATATCAATGGACTCTAAGAGTATAGAATTAGACATGATTAGTGTACACTGACCACTTTGAAGATTAGAACACTAACTATGACAAAAAGCTCTAAAACAATTGCCAAATCCAGCACAGAGGAAACGGGCTATGCCGGTTTTTCCGAGCGATTGAATCATCTGCTCGATGAAGCTAATTACCCACCCTTAGACTACGGGCGGGCACGTTACTTGGCCGAGAAATTCGCAGTCAGCAAATCGGGGGCACGCAAATGGATTCGGGAAGACGTTCCCCCTCGACCCGCCACATTGCGCAGTTTAGTGGAAACACTGTATGAACAAACTCACATGACCCTGCTGCGCAACACCAGCAAGGCCATCGCCTGGCTACAGTATGGTGATGAGGTAAAAAGTAGCGGCGCCGATAAAATAATCGCTCAAGCTGATCATGTATTACTGAGCCGTATTTACATTGCGGTTCACCAGTGTGCTCGCAAGTTAAAGATCGACTTAGAATCCCTACCCCATACAACTTTGGATCGCTTATATGACACCATTATCAACCAGGCCTTAAAACAAGGTTCCGATGAGCCCGATATGGCCTTGATTAAATCCATATTACAACTGACTCAAACTCAATAGTCCAATTGGTTATTAGATATTATCGCCCATTTATTAGACACTTTAACCACAAAAAATAACTTCGCTAAAAACGGACCAAAAAAGCGTATTATCAGATGTCTATCAAGTCTCCACATAACTCTCTTTGCCTTGGGATATTCTTCTTAGTATTCCTTCTATCACATTCATCAAATGCTCTCGATATACTCTATGAAGAAATCCCTGTTGTTCTAACACCAACTCGCCTAAAGCAATCTTTAGCAGACACACCTGCCAGTGTTACGGTTATATCAAAAGATACCATTACAGCCCTAGGGGTACGCAATATCACTGACGTATTGAACTTGGTTCCTGGCATGACAGTGAATGTCCGCAACGGTGGTGATACGAGAGTGACTTATCACAGCGGCAATCGCAGTAATCCGAGGCGCTTACAAGTGCTTGTCGATGGTATTGCAATTTATGAAGCCTGGATTGCAGAAGTCAATTGGTCATTATTCCCGGTGCCAATACAAAACATAGAGCGCATAGAAGTAACTCGTAGCCCCAGTACCCCCGCTTATGGAAACAATGCTTTCAATGGTGTGATTAATATTATTACGCAACATCCTGAGGATAGCCAGGGCATTAATATGGAATACTTAGACGGAGGCTTAAACACAAACGACTGGTTAGTACGCTTTGGTCATCGCCTAGGCAGTACTCACTATCGATTAACTCTAGATGGCCAAAAAGATAGTGGTATTGATTTTAGCCCTTTCAATGAAGAGGGTGCACGGGACAATCGCAAGATTAGACGTTTTAATTTATATACTTCCACAGCTTTTGATCATAAAAACTCGGTGGATTTGTTTATTAGACACAATGATGGGAAATTTCTTCAAATTAAAGAAAACGAGCATGGTGTGCGTGATATTAGTTTTCCAGATGTTTCCCTCCAGCAAAGAGCCATTGGCACTCAAATTAACTATCATGCCACCGATCACAGCCAATTCATTTTTAAATCATCCTATCACCAGTCTCAACAAAACCAAGACCGTTCTACCTGCATACCAATTATAACTTTAACCGAAGAGTTTGCAGCCATTTTTCAGCTCGATTCATCCCTAACTGATGCTATTTTGGCAGGGATAATACCCGTACCCGATAACGAAGAGGAGCTTATAGCACTTGACAATTTCTGGTTAAAAATCGCCGAACTAGGAGGTTTAATTCAAGCCCTGAGTGAAACCTGCGGTAATACGAATCAGGATATTGAGGCAAATCGCTTGAATATAGAATTGCAAAATACCTACTCTTTTTCGAATCAATTGCGTTTAGTGTCTACCTTAGGCCATCGCGACATTTCAGCTGAAAGTGAGACATTCTTACGCGACAAGGCTTCTAATAAAATCAATTATGCTGCGGCTAACATCGAGTATAAACCTATCCCGGAGTTAACCCTAAACATTGGTGGCATACTGGAGAGTGAATCCTATTCAAATACAGAATTTTCTCCCAGGTTAGGGGTGAACTTTCACATTAATCCCAGGCATACACTGCGTTTTATATACTCAAAAGCAATTCGTACTCCGGATATTGCCGAACAAGAAATTGACTTTCGCTATACTTTAAGAAACCTATCAATACCTGTCGATGGTGCAACAACCATTCAATCGCCAAGCCTTGGTTCCTCTACGGGAAATTTAAACCCCGAACGCATACGGGACTATGAACTCGGTTATTATGGTCATATATATGAAGAAGGTTTGAGTTTTGATATTAAATTATTTGATGAACAAATGAGAAGTCTTATATCAAATCGCCTCAGCATCCGAGATTTTGATGTTGATAACAATAGTTCTGTAGATATCCAGGGTTTGGAAATGGAATTGCATTACCAACCCATAGATAAATTACAAACACGTTTTACATATGTCTATTTTGATCATGAATATACTAATGAAAGAGAGTATTTTTTAGCGATTAAACAAAGCTTTTCTAGCCTAATACATTATCGTTTTAAAAAAAATTGGCAAGCTAGCTTGATTTATTACCATTCGGAGCCCAAAAACAATTATTATAAAAATTACGAATATAGCGATATGAATATAAATTATCGCTATGCTGTTACGAATCAGATAAATATCAAAGCTAATTTCAGAGCTCGCCACTATTTTAAAGATAATAGTTTTGATAAAGGCAACTTGTATGAGGATGAGACCCAATACTACTTGGGACTAGGCCTAGAAATTAAGCTTAATTAAAGTTCTTTATATTAATATTTTCCACAATCACTCTATTTTGTCCCGACCAATCCTGATAATTCATAACCTGACCCGACTGACGGACTTCGGCAATACTAGAGAGATCTAGTGTTTGATAAATCCAACCCGCTTCATTCATTGGCCCCTGTTGCAAAATTCCATCATCTGGAAAACCATAATCCACCGGCGTATAAATTGCTGCCGTACCAATGTTTACGTCTACAGCAGGAGACCAAAGTGCTTCACCTACGGTTG
>JANQKJ010000108.1 GCA_028281205.1 Gammaproteobacteria bacterium | reverse complement strand
ACACCTTGCCAATAATTAACACGCTCCATGTCTACATGAAGTCTTACTTCCTGGCCGGTCGCGCGTGGATTGAAGTAACCAAGTCGCTCAATATATCCGCTATCACGTCGTTTGCGTGAGTCTGTCACGACAATATGATAGAAAGGACGCTTTTTAGCGCCGCCTCGGGCTAATCTGATACTAACCATATTTCTACTTGTTTTTCCTAGTTTAATGAACCGCTTGCGTTAGCAGCGAACCGCGCATTGTACGGAAATTACAGCAAATTTAAAGCTAAAATTCCGCCAGTTTGGGATCTACATCGGCATATTTGGCGGCATTTTGCCTTGCATGGCACGCATCATATTCTTCATGCCACCTTTTTTGGAAAACTTTTTCATCATTTTGCGCATTTGAGTGTACTGCTTAAGCAAACGATTCACATCCTGCACCTGCATTCCTGAGCCTGCGGCAATGCGCTGTTTGCGTGTGGCCTTGATAATATCTGGAAAACGCCTTTCCTTAGGCGTCATAGAGTCGATCATAGCCACCATGTGAATAACTGACTTGTCGCTGGCCTGCGCTTTCATGGCATCAGATATATTGCCGGCTCCAGGAAGCTTATCAATGAGGCTATTTACACCACCCATTTTTTGCATTTGTATAAGCTGAGAGCGAAGGTCGTTTAAGCTAAAGCCCTTACCACTTTTAAGTTTTTTAGCCAGGCGATCAGCTTCTTTATGGTCGACCTTCTCCTGCGCTTCTTCGACCAATGAGACCACATCACCCATACCCAAGATCCGTGATGCCACTCGATCAGGGTGAAACGGCTCAAGCCCATCTACCTTCTCTCCGGTACCCAAAAATTTAATCGGCTTACCGGTAATTTCTCTAACTGAAAGCGCCGCACCACCACGTGCATCACCATCAGTCTTAGTCAGGATCACCCCTGTGAGCGGCAGAGCATCATTGAATGCTTGCGCAGATAAGGCTGCATCCTGACCACTCATGCTATCAACTACAAATAATGTCTCGACCGGATTGATGGCCTCATGCAGTGCTATGATTTCAGTCATCATCTCAGCATCGACATGCAGACGACCGGCAGTATCAACAAACAGAATATCGAAGTGATTAGTTTCAGCGTAGTTAATTGCATTATTGGCAATATCTAGAGGTGACTGCTCAACATCACTAGCAATAAATTGCACGCCAATCTGATTTGCCAAAGTTTCCAACTGCTTAATAGCCGCTGGACGATAGACGTCACAACTGACCACACTGATTTTTTTCTTTTCAGTTTCAGCTAATCGTTTAGCCAACTTTGCAATAGTGGTAGTTTTACCTGCACCTTGCAAACCGGCAACTAATACAATTGCTGGAGGCTGCGCATTCAGCTGTAGCCCTTCATTGGCATCACCCATTAAGTGCACAAGTTCATCTTGTACAACCTTAATGAAAGCCTGGCCTGGGGTAATGTTTTCAATTACCTCTTGGCCTATGGCTTTTTCTCGCACACGCTCAATAAATGCTTTAACCACTGGCAGAGCAACATCTGCTTCCAATAATGCCATGCGCACTTCACGCAGTGCTTCCTGAATATTATCTTCAGTTAAGCGCGCTTGACCGCGCAGCTTTCCAACCGTATCGGATAGACGCTTGGTTAAATTATCAAACATATTAAATTACTCATCACTTAAAATAATGCCAAAATTTTAACAGCTAGTTTAACTGCTGGAGGTGCATCCAGCTATGGTCTTATGGAGATAATCATTAATGAGATGGAATGTAAGCTGCATTAAATCTGCAAGCTAAGAACTATAGTGACAATGTTTCACCACATACGATAGAGCGCAAATTACGTTGTGGCATGGCCTCATGTAATTCTTGCATAATTTTTTCTTCTTCACCTGGCTGTAAATGCGATACACAAATTTGCGGGTCATGAGACAGTACAGCGAGTTCAGCTGCTAACGACTGGGGAGAGAAGTGTTTTGCTTGATTGGCTATTTCAGACCGTTCTTGTGCAAATGCACATTCAACAATTAATAGGTCCACTTTATTTTGTTGGTTTAATGCTTGCCATAATTTAGGCGCTGAAGCAGTATCACCGCTAAAGGCAAAACTACTGGTGCCATTTTGTACGATATAACCAACCGCAGGCACAGTGTGTTCAACTTCTATCATAGTGTAACGATTGTCTTCTATGGCAATTGTTTGCTCCGGCTGCATCGCAACAAACTGCACTACTGCTTTTTCTTCGCTGGGTAAACAGAAAAAATTTGGCCAGATTTTCCAATTAAAGATATGCTCCATCAACACTTTGTATGTTTTTGGCTGACAATAAACTTTTAATGGTTCATCAATCAACTTTTCATAAATAGTATCGATTAGTAATGGCAGCCCAGCGACATGATCAAGATGGCTGTGCGTAATAAAAACATGCTTAATTTGAAATAGGTCTTCTAAAGGCAAGTCACCCACACCTGTGCCACAATCAAGCAAGGTACTTGAATTAACTCGAAGCGCAGTGGTTCTTAAACCGCTACCAATACCTCCACTACAACCTAAAACATTTATTTTCATGTGGCTATTATAATAGTAAATTACTGGTCTTTTTTAGTGCATCGTGATCCTAGCACCGGCCACTAGCCTGAAATGTCTAATACATCGCAATGTACTGAATTCACACACATATTTGCTAAATACTGCGAACAAAAAATAATTCGTTTGACTTTATAGGTTATCAAGGCTAATTAATAGTTCAATGATTGGAATACTCTCAGTAATTCTCTGCGCACTTGCTACCATTGGGATTTGGTCACATATTCAAGCGCTTGCCGCAGGTGACACTTCCGCACGAATCAAATATTGGGCCCCCTGGGGACTCACCTTGATAGCGATGGCCGCGATGGCATCGACCAGAATATTCACTGATCAAGGCATCAATTTTGATTTCTACAATTCCTTATTCGTTGCAGCGTTTGTCATATCTGCAATGTTATTTTTGGCCAGTTTGTTCAAACAAGTTGAACACTTAGGCTTAATTGTTCTGCCGGTAGTACTACTGACTATTATTTTAAACTTGGCATTCTTGAAACCTGGTGATGAAGCATCATTCAGTGCAGGAATACAAACACATATCATTTCTTCAATTATTGCCTTTAGCATACTTGGCCTGGCTGCGGTACAAGCAATACTACTGTTCTTCCAGGACAAAGCACTTAAAGAACATGCCAATATAAAAATGTTGCGCGGTATTCCATCTCTACATGAAAGCGAAACACTATTGTTTCAGTCCATCACTTTGGGCGTAGCAATTTTAACCATTTCTTTAGTATCGGGTTTTATTTACCTTGATGATATATTTGCTCAGCACTTAGCTCATAAAACCACTCTTTCCTCTCTAGCCTGGATAGTGTTTGTGATACTGCTTTGGGGCAGAGCTCAATTTGGCTGGAGAGGCTCAACAGCAATTCGCTGGTCACTTTCCGGCTTCACTTTTCTAATACTTGCTTACTTTGGCAGCAAGTTCGTCTTGGAATTCGTCCTCTATAATAACTAAATAGCGCTACTACCCTTGACAAGCCTCACGCCGATTACGTAAAACGGTAGCGTGTTGACTACCTGGGAGGGCGTAAAAGCTCTTGGACGACTATTCGATAAGTACTCTGTTCATCATACTTGGAGTACTTTTATTTTTATCCGCATTTTTTTCCGGTTCCGAAACTGCGTTAATGGCCCTCAACCGTTATCGCTTAAGACATCTAGCAAACAAAGGCCACCGTGGCGCACATCTCGCCCAAAACCTTCTAGAAAAACCTGACCGACTTATTGGATTGATCCTACTAGGTAACAATATTGTCAACCTGGTTGCCTCACCTTTGGCTGCCTATCTTGGTTATCGCTTGTATGGTGATGTCGGTATATTTTCAGCCACGGTTATGTTCATTGTCGCAGTATTAATTTTCGCTGAAGTAACGCCCAAAACATTAGCCGCATTACACCCAGAAAAGTTTGCTTTTCCTGCATCGTATATTTACACCCCTCTACAATACATCGCCTATCCAGTAGTGTTATTAATTAATGCCATTGCAAACGGATTACTTAAATTAGTCGGCATTAACATTAACAGTCAGGGACTTAGTTCACTTAGCCGCGATGAATTACGCACTGTAGTCAAAGAGGCTGGTAGCTTGATACCTAGTGCCCACCAAGACATGTTAATTGGCATTTTAGATTTAGAATCAATTACGGTTGAGGATATTATGATTCCACGCAATGAGGTGATGGGAGTCGATATTGACGGAGATTGGGAATCGATTCGTTCACAAATTGTGAATGCTCCATTTACTCGCATGCCTGTATATCAGGAAAATATGGACAATATCATTGGATTTATCCATTTGCGTAAAATCTTCCCACGTATTGTAGAAGATAAAATTACTTTAAAAGAATTAAAACAAAACTTACGTGAACCTTATTTTATTCCTGAAGGTACCAGTCTGAATCGCCAATTACTTAATTTCCAACATGAAAAAAGACGTATTGGTTTAGTCGTTGATGAATACGGTGATATCCAAGGCCTGGTTACGCTGGAAGACTTACTCGAAGAAATCGTTGGTGAATTCACTAATGATCCGGCGACATTAATGACGGATATCCACCCACAAGAAGATGGAAGTTATGTCATTGATGGAAGCACCCACGTGCGCGATGTAAACAAAGCTTTGCAATGGAAGCTAAATGACAATGGCCCGCGCACTATTAATGGCTTAGTACTTGAGCATTTAGAAACCATCCCTGAAACAGGAACCTCAGTATTAATCGACGGTCACCCGATTGAGATTGTACGTATGTTGAATAACTCTATCCGAACAGTACGCATTCGCCCATCAGTGAAGATCATTAAAGAACCTATAAGTAGCTAAACAAAGAGTTAGCTGACTACATCGGCACACATGTACCCAAAGTTAGAACGACTGAATCTCTATTCTTACGTGTACTATGGACATACGGTGCTGTATCAGTCACAGAGAATTTCATAGTCTTCATATCCATAATAAAGTCACCATTGATAGCACACTTGAGTACTTGATCGGGAGATTCAACACAGGTGGTATGCTCATTTTCAGTTTCATATTCATATATTGACCACACAGAATCATTTTGTTTGACCTGAAACCTTGCATCGGGTCTGAATCTTTCTCTCAACCACCTACCATTTGTATAATCATACCCGGTAGATTCCACAGCAGAACACAAGTATGAACCTTGTTCAGCATGTGTTATTGGAAACATCAAAAAAATAAGTAGTACGGCTAGTATTATAGTTTTCATTTTAGATTATTATTTACCAATCAATTCTTAACGCAAATGTGCTTAGGTCTCTATTTATTACTATTGGTTCATATGTTATCGGTTAGACTTGTAAAGATTATATTCGCATCTATTCAATAAAGTGAATAGCTACTAACAACAGTACTATTTATTTTGAATATTCTGCCTTGTACGAACTACAAACACTAAAATAGCTTACACAATTAAGGATACGGTAAACTCTACTCCCTTCAGATACAGTTTTTCCAGCAAAGATAGGTAATAACTTTATGGCCAAGACTCAATATCAGTGCAGTGCTTGTGGGTATGCATTTAGCAAGTGGAGTGGCCAATGCCCTGAATGCAATGCATGGAACACGCTTGAAGAAATCCGTACAATTCAAACTAGCGGTAAAGTTCACTCAATTAACGCCAAAATAAGCAACCGCATTATACCTTTGTCTGATGTTGATACCGTTTCCGAACCAAGAATACTAACCCAACTTGGCGAACTTGACCGCGTACTTGGTGGCGGCATTGTACCCGGCTCAGTTGTGCTGCTTGGTGGCAGTCCTGGAATTGGCAAATCGACTTTGCTGATTCAAATGCTTGCTACATTGGAACAATACCAAACGCTATATATTAGTGGTGAAGAATCTGCACAACAGATTTCATTACGCGCAGAACGCCTGGCTTTAAATAAAGATAATATTCAGTTACTAAGTAGTGTATCTCTAGAAGAAATACTCTCAAGCCTACAATCAAGTAAACCTAAGTTAGTCATTGTTGACTCCATCCAGACTCTAGCCAGTGAACAACTTAATTCTGCTGCAGGGTCAATATCACAAGTCCGGGAATGTGCAGGTCAACTTGTTCAATTTGCTAAAAATACTAACACTACATTATTTGTTGTTGGCCACATTACCAAAGAAGGGACATTAGCTGGCCCGCGCGTACTTGAACACATGGTTGATACTGTACTGTATTTTGAAGGCGACAGCAGTGAACGTTTTCGTTTATTACGTGCAACTAAAAATCGCTTTGGCGCAGTTAACGAACTTGGCGTGTTTGTTATGCAAGAAACCGGCTTGAAAGGGGTTAAAAACCCTTCTGCCTTATTTCTTTCGCACCACCAAACGCCCGCTGCGGGCAGTGTGGTGATGGTAACAAGGGAGGGCACTCGACCTTTAATGGTAGAGGTTCAAGCGTTAGTCGATGACAATCCCTCAAGTAATCCACGCAGACTTGCACAAGGTATAGAACAAAACAGATTATCCATGTTGCTTGCCGTGCTACACAGACACGCCGGCATATCTCTCCATAATGATGACGTGTTTGTTAATGTCGTCGGAGGAGTCCGTGTAAGTGAACCGGCTGCCGATTTACCTCTGTTACTTGCAGCCTTATCTAGCTTTCGAGATTTCATATTGCCGAGAGAGCTGGTG
>JANQKJ010000081.1 GCA_028281205.1 Gammaproteobacteria bacterium | reverse complement strand
GGCTTTTGCTGCCATAGTGCCGTAAGTAATAATCTGACTAACTTTTTCACGCCCATAGCGTGTGGCCACATAATCAATCACCCGATCTCGACCCGCCATACAAAAATCGATATCAAAGTCGGGCATGGAAACCCGTTCAGGATTCAGGAAACGTTCAAATAACAAATCATATTGCAAGGGATCAATATCAGTAATACCCAACACGTAAGCGACTAGAGACCCGGCACCCGAACCACGCCCAGGGCCAACCGGCACACCATTACCACGCGCCCATTTAGTAAAGTCAGAAACAATTAAAAAATAACCGGAGTAACCCATGCGCTCAATAACATCAAGTTCAACATTCAAACGCTCTTCATAAACAGCAACCTCAACTTCACCACGAATTGATTGAATCGTGGCTAACCGGTCAGATAAGCCTTGTTTAGATTGATCACGCAGAAATTCATCTGTTGTCAACTCACCTGTTGGGAATTCCGGCAGTACATTCTTACCAAACTCCAAACGCACATTACAACGTTTGGCAATTTCAACTGTATTGGATACAGCGGAGGGCACATCAGAATATAGTTCAACCATTTCCTGTGCAGGCCGCAAATATTGTTGTTCACTATAAATACGCGCACGCCTTGGATCAGACAACACACGTCCCTGGTTGATACACACACGAACTTCGTGTGCTTCATATTCATCTGAGGTGAGAAAGCGCACATCATTTGTAGCTACAACAGGCAGCGCATGTTTTGCGGCAATCTCTAATGCAACTTGATTATAGTTCTCTTCATTATCTCGCCCGGTGCGTTGCAATTCTATATAAAAACGTTCATCGAAGTGTTGCTTCCAGCGTTGAATACACTGATCAATACGTACTGTATCTTGTTTCGCAATTAATTTACCAACATCGCCTTCTCTGCCACCAGACAGCACCAACAAACCTTCATTCAATTCATCAATCCATTCGCGATTGACAGTGGGTTGTCCTCCCTGTTGTCCATGAAGATAAGCACGGGTGAGTAATGCAGTTAAATTTTTATAGCCCACATTATCCATACATAACAAGGCAATTCGATAACGCTCTTGCTGCACTTTATCAACCACCAACACATCAGCACCAATAATGGGTTTAAGACCATGTGCGATTGCCGCGCGGTAAAACTTTACTAATGCAAACAGATTGGAAAAATCAGTTAATGCGACTGCCGGCATATGTAGCTCAGATGCTTGTTTCATTAGGGCGGGAATACGCACTAATCCATCAATAATGGAATATTCACTGTGCAGCCTTAAGTGAACGAATTGCATACTCATTTGAGCATCTCAGCAACTGGCTTGAAACTTTTTCGATGCTGACTACATGGCCCATGCTTCTTTAAAGCATTCACATGAAATGCTGTGGGATATCCTTTGTGTTTTGCAAAACCATAATCTGGGTAGGTCTCATGCAATTCACGCATTTCTTTATCGCGCGTTACTTTAGCTAAAATAGACGCGGCACTGATGGCAGGAACGTGTTCATCACCCTTAATAATTGCGTATGAGCGAACAGTTAACTCAGGACTGAATTTACCATCCACCAAAGCAAGTTCAGTCATAGCCTGCAATGCTTCGAAAGCACGTCGCATGGCTAATAAACTCGCGTTAAAAATATTATATTGGTCAATTTCTTCTGACTCGCAGCGTCCTAGCGACCAGGCCAAGGCATGTTGTTTAATTTCTCGACATAAATCTTCACGCCTTTTCTCAGTCAGCTTCTTTGAATCCTGCAAACCTGTCCACGAATAACTGTCACCCAGTACCACAGCTGCTGCAATTACTGGCCCAGCCAGCGGTCCCCGACCGACTTCATCAATCCCAACATAGGAATTCGGATCCACCGAAATGTCAGAGATTTCAACCACATTAGAATGCTTTTTAATCAAGTGTCTTTTTTACTCAATGATGTCCAAATTTAGGCCGCATAATTAAACCAGAGGACGTATACTGCGATCTTTTTATAATACAGAATTTTAGTTGAATGGGAATTGTGAATGTCGCGGTAATTGGTGTGGGCTATTTGGGTAAATTTCATGCTCAGAAATATCATAGCCTCGACAATTGTCACCTCCTTGCATTGATTGACAACAATGAACCAACCCTGCAAGAAATTTCAGCACAATTTCCTAATGTACAATTAAGTACTGACTATCATTGTTTGGCTGACCAAATTGATGCTGTGAGCATTGTGACCACAACACCTTCGCATTATGAAATTGCTAAATACTTCCTAATGCGTGGCAAGCATGTATTGCTAGAAAAACCTATCACATCCACTGTTGCGCAGGCCCAAGAACTCATATCATTGGCTAATGAAAATAATGCCATTCTTCAGATTGGTCATATCGAAAGGTTCAATCCAACCGTGCTAGCCATGGACGAGCACATGCAACAACCTAAATTTATTGAATCACAACGCCTGGCGCCCTTTAAAGCACGTGGAACTGATGTCAGTGTTATTCTGGACCTGATGATTCATGATATTGATATTATTCTAAGCATTGTCCATTCAGATATTGAATCAATTCAAGCTTCTGGAATGTGTGTATTATCTGATGATATAGATATTGCGAATGCAAGAATTACCTTCACAAACAAATGTGTGGCTAACGTTACTGCCAGCAGGGTAAGCAACAAGAGCGAACGCAAGCTGCGCCTGTTCCAAAGTAACGCTTATTTTTCTGCTGATCTTAGTCAACATGATTTAAAAATATATACACGTGAAAACAATCAAATAAAAGCACAAAGCTTTACTTTTGAAAAATCAGATGCACTGCTAACTGAAATTACTCACTTCATACACTGCATTGAAAACAAATCACAACCCTTAGTAACGGGTGAAGATGGTTTACGCGCCATAAATACTGCGGACCAAATTACTAACTCTATCCAAATACACAATACCAATTGATATGAACTCACAAGCCATACCCATGGTTGATTTACACACACAATATCAATCATTAAAAAACGATATTCAAAAAGCACTCAACGAAACACTGGACAATACAGCTTTTATTATGGGTCCAAATGTATATGCCTTAGAGGATGAAATATCAGAATATTTAAATATTAAACATTCTGTGAGTTGTGCATCGGGAACCGATGCATTGCACTTGGCACTACGCGCGCTAGACATAGGCCCTGGAGACGAGGTGATTACACCTTCATTTACATTTGCAGCCACCGCAGAGGCAATTCGTTATGTTGGCGCTACTCCAATTTTTGTAGACATAGACGCAGGCACTCTAAATATAAACCCTACTCAGATAGAGCAAGCCATTACAAATAATACACGCGCGGTGATAGCAGTACATTTATTTGGACTTAGCGCTGAAATTGATAGCATAAGATCCATCATTAAAGGCCACAATATATTCTTAGTTGAAGATTGCGCACAATCTTTTGGTTCCAACTATAAAAACCAAAAAACGGGCACATTTGGTGATGTAAGTTGCTTCAGCTTTTTCCCCAGTAAAAATCTAGGTTGTTATGGTGACGGCGGTATGACTTGCACACCGCACGATGAAGTAGCGGAAAAACTTAAACTACTACGAAACCATGGCAGCCCCAAGAGGTATGAACATACAATCATTGGCTACAATAGCCGACTAGATGAGATCCAGGCTGCCATTCTGCGCATCAAATTAAAACATATAGACGAGTACAATGAAAAACGTCACTTGAATGCAAATCGCTATAGTAACGCTTTAAAATCTCTTGGCGTGATTACTCCTAGCGAATCATCAGATAGCACACATGTCTACCATCAATATACTTTACAACACCCTCAACGCGATCGAGTGATTGCAGCACTCAGTAATAATAATATCGCTTCAGCCATCTATTATCCCAAAGGATTACATCAGCAAATAGCCTTTACTGAAGGCGATCCTGCTATTTCACTACCTGTAACTGAGAAGACTTCAAACTCATGTTTCTCTTTACCTATGTATCCAGAATTAACCGACAATCAAATTGATAGGATTATTGATGTGTGTAAAACAGAACTTCAATAGAAACTGACTAGCATGAAGATTGTAATGGTCGCTGGTGAAGTTTCTGGTGATTTACTTGGAGGCAAACTAGCAAAAGAATTATTCAAGACCAAAAAAGTAACGCATATCAGTGGTATTGGTGGTAACGCTATGCGTGATGCTAATGTCAATACACTGCATGATGTTAGCGAAACCTCTGTCGTAGGTATTGCGGAAGTACTAAAGCATTATCCTCGATTGAGGAAAATCCTTTCCAATATCAAACATCATTTAAAAAACACTAAGCCAGATCTTGTCATCCTTATCGATTATCCCGAGTTCAACTTAAAACTGGCAAAATATGCCAAGTTGCTAAACATTAAAGTGCTTTTTTATGTCAGCCCACAAGTATGGGCTTGGCGCACAGGTAGAGTAAAAAAAATAAAAAGTCGCGTAGACTTAATGGCTGTGTTATTCCCATTCGAAGTGGATTTTTATAAACAGGCTGAGATTCCTGTCTGCCATGTCCGTCACCCTTTGTTACAAGATATAGATACACATTACTCTGAAAATAAAATCCATAACTCTAATATCACTGTTGGGTTAGCGCCAGGGAGCCGTACAAATGAAATAAAAAAGTTATTCCCGGTCATGGTTGAAGCAGGAAATTTACTCAGAAAAGATTTTCAAAATATTAATTTTGTCACTCCAGTGGCACCTGGTGTAAAGATCTCTACTTTAGAAGTTCATAATAAGACCAATTTGCCAATAGAATATTCAAAAGAAAATTTCTATCGAACAATCAGTTCATGCAATGTAGTTGCTATATCTTCCGGCACAGCAACACTGCAAACCGCATTAATGGGAAAAGCAATGGTGGTTATTTACAAAATTTCTCCTACCACTTATAAGCTTTTTGGCCATTTAATAAAAGTTGATCATA
>JANQKJ010000080.1 GCA_028281205.1 Gammaproteobacteria bacterium | reverse complement strand
ACCTTAAAAACGACGAAGGAGGTATCACCGATATCGAATTTATGGTGCAATACGCGATTCTCGCACATGCACATAAAGATATGGAATTATGCGAGTATTCAGATAATGTGCGTTTACTCGAACGCCTGGCTGACGGTGGATTTATATCTAGTTCGGTGGCAACAGAAATCACAGATATATATTGCCGGTTTCGTAACATTATGCACCGCATTGCACTACAGGCGAAAAAGCCCGAGGTGAGCGATGCTGAGTATCAAGCGGAAAGAAAAGTAGTTCGAGACTGTTGGCAAAGAATTTTAGGCGAATAATAAAAAAGGAATAGGAGTCGAGTTATGTCGATGTCAGACCGAGACGGAATCATTTGGCGTGATGGTGAGATGATTGATTGGCGGGAAGCCGATACCCATGTATTAACTCATACACTGCATTATGGTGCTGGTGTATTTGAGGGTGTGCGTGCTTATGATGCTAAACAAGGTACGTCAATTTTCCGTTTGAGCGACCATACAAAACGATTGTTAAACTCGGCAAAAATTATTGGTATGAATGTGCCGTTTACTCTTGAGCAGCTAAACCAAGCGCAAGTAGATGTAGTGAAGGCCAATGACATGGATTATGGTTATATTCGTCCCATGTGTTTTTATGGCTCTGAAGCTATGGGTTTAAGAGCAGATAATTTGAAAGTTCATTGTATTGTTGCAGCATGGGAGTGGGGCGCGTATATGGGTAAGGAGTGTCTGGAAAATGGCATTCGCGTTAAAACATCTTCATATACGAGGCACCATGTGAATGCCACTATGTGTAAGGCAAAAGTGAATGGGCATTACGTTAACTCCATGTTAGCGTTGCAAGAAGCTGCGCAAGATGGTTATGACGAAGCGCTACTGCTTGATCCGCAAGGATTTGTCGCCGAGGGTAGTGGTGAAAATGTATTTATTGTTCGTGATGATGTGCTTTACACGCCGGAACTAAGTTCTGCTTTAGATGGAATAACACGTAAAACAATTATTGGTCTTGCTACTGAAATGCAAATTCCAGTAGTTGAAAAACAGATCTCTCGAGACGAAGTTTACATTGCTGATGAAGCTTTCTTTACTGGCACTGCAGCAGAAGTGACACCGATCCGCGAATTGGATAACCGGCCAATTGGTGTGGGTACGCGTGGGCCAATCACTGAAAAATTACAGTCAAAATACTTCCAGATTGTTCATGGTGAAGTAGATAAGTACGCGCATTGGTTAACGCCGGCTAACTAATTGTATGCATTAAGTCTGAAAAATGAATGCTCATGTGTTAGTGGTTGGTGATGTCATGTTGGATCGGTACTGGCATGCTGATGCAAATCGCATTTCTCCAGAAGCTCCTGTTCCTGTAGCAAGTATTACGGATACACATGATAGAGCAGGTGGTGCTGCGAACGTAGCATTGAATATAAGTGCACTTGGATCAAAAGCAATACTTCTTGGTGCTATAGGTGAAGATCAGGAAGGTGTTAATCTACAGGCTTTGTTGGCTAGCGAGAATATTCAGGCGCAACTTGTTACGCATCCATCTATTCGCACAACATCTAAAATTAGGATTGTTAGTCGCAACCAGCAACTCATGCGTCTGGATTTTGATGATAAAGCACATGAGTGTGCTGCTGATATTAATTCAGCATTTACTGAATTGGTTGCAAATAGCGATGTTGTTATTTTGTCAGACTATGGCAAAGGCGTATTGGCTGATACGCAAAGTATTATCGAAGAGGCAAATAATCTTAATAAGCGCGTTATTGTTGACCCTAAAGGATCAGACTTTTCAAAATATAAAAATGCTTCCGTAATCACTCCAAACTATTCTGAATTCTGTGCTGTAGTTGGAGAGTGTGATTCCGAGCAACAGATTTATAACAAAGCTGAAAAGCTATGTGTGCAAAATAACTTTGAAGCGTTGTTAATTACCCGCAGTGAAAAAGGCATGACCTTAGTTATGCGTGATGGGAAAGTAACAAATTTCCCCGCCCAAAAGCGTGAAGTTTATGATGTAACAGGTGCAGGGGATACAGTAATTGCTGCATTTGCTATGAGTCTGGCATCGGATCAGGATTTTAAGCAAGCTGCTTATGCTGCCAATATTGCTGCCAGTATTGTGGTTGGAAAATTTGGTGCCGCAACCATTTCAGCCGAGGAGCTTACTCATGGCATGTTAAGTTATGAGTCCCCAAATAGTAAGTTAGTTAGTAGTGACTTTTTGGCTAAGCGCATTGAAGATGCGCACGTAAAAAAGCAGACGGTGGTTTTTACTAACGGTTGTTTTGATGTATTGCATAAAGGTCATGCACATTTATTACGTGAAGCATCATCATTTGGTGACATTGTAGTATTGGCATTAAATTCGGATGATTCTGTGCGACGTTTAAAAGGTAATGATCGCCCTATCAACACCTTGCAAGACCGTGCAGAAATGCTCTCTTACTTTTCAAGTGTGGACTGGATTGTAAGTTTTGATGAAGATACCCCTGAATCACTGATTAAATTATTGAACCCTGATGTGCTGGTTAAAGGCGGAGACTATACGCCCGAGCAAATAGTTGGTGCTGAGCATGTCATTCAGCAGGGTGGTCAAGTAAAAATTATTCCATTTGTAGATGGTTATTCTACCAGCAATATTATTTCGTCAATCGTAGATAAAAGTTAACTGCTAGTAGTATAGTAAGTTAGTGCTTTAGAGTCTGTTTGTTAACGAATACTTTATTCATAGATCTGTGAAAAGTGCACGGTTATTTTAATGTGTCATAAGGTATATTGGCGGCAGCTGAAGGGAGTTCACATTTTTGTCTATGAAAGAATTTATTGTCACATTCAATCTGCTTGCTGAGGACTATGATCAAGCAAAAAAGATAAGTGAGCCTATTTGCACATATTTTTTAAAAGATAATATGTGTACATTAGAGTCAGTTAGAGCAAAAAACCCTGAATCAGCGCGCAGAAATGCTAATAGTGCCGGGCGTAGAAAAACAGATAAATCTTGGCTGAATGGCTTCGGCTACCATGAGAAGTAAGCATTATTTTTAATTTAGTTTCTTTTCTTGCTGCGTTTGGCCCATTTATAAATATTAAATCCACCCTGCATCCAGAATTTTAAAATTAGCCGTTCGGCTAATGTCGGTTTTCTTCCTAAATAATATTCTAGGCATTTGGTGCTATCAATATTGTGTACATAAAAGCGTCGAATGCAGCGGATATCATAAATTTTCTTATGCCATGCTTTCTCATGGTCTGCATAATGTACTTTATCTAAATCGATTAGTGTAAACTTCATTTGAGTTACTGATTCAGGTGTCAATTGGCTGATGTCAGTTATAGGTGAACAAAGTAGAAAATTTCCTGCATGCGGATCTCCATGGCGAATCTTATTTTTATGTAGGCTACGAATAATATTTCCCAGAGATTGTGCAATGGCTGAGATAATGTTGTCAGCGTTAGGATTTTTTTCACTAATTTTCTCGCATAAATCATACACTGACATACTGGCATCAACTTTTTCATATAGTAAATAAGATTTTTCATTCTCAGTTTGGCGTTTGCATGTCCAGTGGGCGATGACTTTCAGGCTGTCAATGTTAATTTTTTCTAGGGCAATGCCACCGTAGTAAGCATTTAAGCTATAATTTTTGAACAGGCCAACCAGCATGAGATTAAGTTTACGGTACCAACGATAATGCTCGGAAATTTGTGAAACCTTTAATACCACGTCTTTGTTTAACGCATCGAGATGGAATGTATATAAATTATTGCGTTTGCGGCTATGTAGTTGCATACGAGTGCTAGGAATTTCGCATTGCTCAAATTGGATATTTTTAATCCACTGCTCCAAATTATTATTGTTAGCATGGGCGGGGTGTATGACATACTTGCCCAGAGCATAATTTTTTGCAGATTGACGAAGATGGCTAGGGATAAACACAATAATTTAATCTGGAGTCGCGTATTAGCAATAAGAGTTTAGTGATTGGCCCGGCTTGGGTGGGTGATATGGTAATGGCGCAAGCGTTATACAAAGCTCTTAGTGCCCATTCTAACTCAGCAGAAATTCATGTGGTAGCTCCCGCATGGTCACGCCCATTGCTTGAGCGTATGCCGGAAATAACTCAAGTACATGAGTTGGATGTAGCACATGGAGAATTTGGATTAAAAAAACGTTATCAGCTAGGAACAGCGCTACGCAGTGAGTCGTTTACGCAAGCGCTTATATTGCCGCGTTCGTATAAGTCTGCTTTGTTACCAATATTTGCTGGTATCCCTAAGCGAGTTGGAGAATTGGGTGAGCTTAGGTATGGGTTAATTAATAAAGTGCTGGCATCAAACAAGAAGAAGCAAATTCCTACAGTATGCAATTATCTAAGGTATGCAGGAGTAGATGCAGAGATTGCACAAATAAAATCTGACTATGCACCGGCGTTAACTGTCGATGTTGAAAATCAAGCAAAAGTGCTTAAAGCGCATGGCTTAACTCAACAGACTCCACAAATTGCATGCATGGTGGGAGCTGAATATGGTCCGTCTAAACAATGGCCGCCGGAGCATTTTGCTGACTTGATAAATATGTTGCATGATCAAGGTTTGGATGTATGCATTCTTGGATCGCATAAAGATGCTGTTGTTGGCAGTGAAATAGAAAAGTTAAGTCAGCAGCCAGTCGCAAATCTTTGCGGTAAAACAAGTTTACTCGATGTGATCGACATTCTTGCTAGTTGTAGTGTGGCAGTGAGTAATGATTCCGGTTTAATGCATATTGCTGCGGCAGTGGATGTGCCAGTTGTAGCTATGTATGGTGCAACAACACCTTCTTATACGCCGCCGTTGCATGACAAGGCTAAAGCTTTTTATATGAAGCTTGAATGCAGTCCTTGCTGGCAGCGTACATGTCAGTATCAACACTATCGTTGTTTAAAAGATATCGTGCCCAAACAAGTATACGCTGCGGTACTAGATAGAATATAAATTTTATTGTTGAGCCTATATTACAACGAATCTTATTGATACGTTGATTTTTCTGCCTCGAAATTGCACTAAATGCCTTTTTAATCACCGGCAACTCTTTTCTTTGCGCTGCTAATAATCATCTTTGCCGAATTGTAACATCACGGGTAAGCGAAGCTAAAAAGTAGATGAGTGGGAGATATTTTATCCCGGTGTTATTAAAGAATAGCTTATATAGGCCGCTTATTTGACATGAGAATAATCAGAATGTGCATTTGGCTGGATGGCGTTCTAGTTATATTGATTGCAATTAAAATGAAATTAAGTGAGTCAGCATGGGTGTCAGTTTGAAAAAATTAAAGAATATCGGTGGTAATAATAGCCAAATTCAAGAACTAGAGAAAAAATTAATTGATTACCGTGGGCAAGTAGAAGCTATAAGTCGTTCGCAAGCTGTTGCCGAGTTTAAAATGGATGGCACCATTATTACTGCCAATGAAAATTTTCTTAATATTGTTGGATATAGCCTGGAAGAACTGCAAGGGCAGCATCACTCAATCTTTGTAGATAAGGAGTATGCTAATAGCGCTAAATATGCCAAGTTTTGGGAAGAACTTAATAGTGGACTTCATCTGGATAAACAATATAAGCGCATAGCTAAAGGTGGAAAAGAAATTTGGATACAAGCTTCATATGATCCTATTTTTGAAGCCGACGGTAAACCTTTCAAAATCGTTAAATATTGCTCTGATGTTACACAATGGAAACTGGAAGATGCCGAGGCCTACGCACGTGCAGAGGCAATAAATAATACTCAAGCAGTTGTTGAGTTTAATATAGATGGCACGGTCGTTAATGCAAATGAGAATTTCTTGAATGCGCTAGGCTACAGCCTGGGTGAAATTAAAGGCAAGCATCACTCTATATTTGTAGAAGCCGATTATGCAAAAAGTGAAGCATATAATGAGTTTTGGTCACAGTTAAGTGCTGGCCAACATCATGCAGGTGAATTTACGCATGTCGCAAAAGATGGTAGCAATGTGTGGATACAAGCTTCATACAATCCAATTATGGATTTGAATGGCAAACCTTATAAAGTTGTAAATTTTGCCATGGATGTTACTGAACAAAAACAGATGCAACAAACTGTCGAGTCAATGTTGGGAGAAGTCAGCACAGTGATGCACGGTTTGGTTGAGGGTAAAGTAGACCATCGTGTTGGCGGTCAATATACAGGCCAGTTTGATAGGCTGAAGCAAGCTGTCAACGGTTACTGCGACAAAATCAGCGATATTGTTGTAAAGATCAGAGAATCAAGTCAGTTGGTAAATTCAGGCGCAGAAGAAATTTCACGCGGCAATCTTGATTTAAGTCGGCGTACAGAGTCTCAAGCTGCTAGTCTTGAGCAAACTTCTGCCAGCATGGAAGAAATGACCAGCACAGTGAAGCAAAATGCTGATAATGCTAAAGAAGCTAATAGCCTTGCGATTGGGGCGCGTGATCAAGCTTCAACTGGTGGAGAGGTTGTTGGTAAAGCTATTGCAGCCATGCATGAAATCAATCAAGCTAGCAATAAAATTTCTGACATTATAGGTGTGATTGATGAAATTGCATTTCAAACTAATTTGCTTGCACTCAATGCGGCAGTGGAAGCCGCGCGTGCCGGTGAGCAAGGGCGAGGGTTTGCAGTGGTAGCTACGGAAGTACGTAATCTTGCCGGTCGCA
>JANQKJ010000068.1 GCA_028281205.1 Gammaproteobacteria bacterium | reverse complement strand
CTATTGGCAGGATTTTCTCATCAGCCAATTATTCATTTATCCGAGCAGTTGGTGGAGATCACTCCAGAGCCTTTATAAAAACATTTTTGTAAAGGCTCTGGAGTGATCTCCACCAACTGCTCGGATAAATGAATAATTGGCTGATGAGAAAATCCTGCCAATAGTACATGCTCCAACTCCTGAGCTTGTTTTGATATAGCAGAGTTAATAGTTTTGTTTGCATGCCCAAATATATTCACCCACCAAGAACTAATTGCATCGATATATTTATTCCCATCAAAGTCTTCCAGCCAGACTCCTTGTCCTCGAGCAATTGGAATAATCGGGAAATCCTCATGATCTTTCATTTGTGTGCAAGGATGCCAAACATGAGAGATATCACGTTGCACAAGGTCATTAGTTATAGAAGAACTTTCTTTCATCAGTTAAATAATAAAAAAATTAGAAACTCGCTATCCGCATATAGACACGATAACCCAAGAGTAAAGCTAAGATTGAAGCATAGATAATTGGTTCTAGTAAATCTGCTTTTACTAGCCACCAAAAATGCAGTATAGCAAGAATTGAAATTAGATAGATAAGTTTGTGTAACTTAACCCAGGCTGTTTGAAGCATTGCCTGCATTTTGTCCGTAGAGGTTATAGCTAAAGGAATTAAAAGTACAAACGCACTAAACCCAACAGTAATGTAAGGTCTTTCCCAAACATCTTCGATAATTAACATTAAGTCAAACCACTGATCAAAAACCAGGTAGATTAAGAAATGACATAATGCATAAAAAAAACTAAGCAAACCAAACATCCGCCTTAGATGGATTAAATCATTGAATTTCAATAACCGTCTAAGAGGACTAATAGACAAAGTAATTAACAATAATCTTAACGACCATTCCCCCGTGATATGGGTCATCTCTTCAACAGGATTTGCTCCTAACGTGTCTTGATAAAATCGCCATGCAGTAATTGCCAACGGCAGTAAAAATAATATTAGTAAAGAAAACTTAACTAACTTGCTATCTAAACTAACATGCATAACCATAATACTAGTAAACTGTGTCTACTAGACACTAAAGACGTAATAAGCTAACTAGAAATGAATAGCACGATCCGCCACATCAAGAGCAGCTTCGTGCAAGCCTTCAGATAATGTAGGGTGAGCATGAATGGTACGCGCTAAATCTTCTGCTGTAAGCTCTGCTTCCAATGCCAAAACACCTTCAGCAATTAATTCAGATGCATTAGGGCCTATAATATGAACACCTAGTAGTTGATCAGTGTTTGCATCGGCAAGAAATTTAATCACACCTTCACTATCACCCATTGCACGCGCACGTCCTAATGCCATAAAAGGGAACTGACCTTTGTTATATTGTATATTTTTTTCTTTCAGTACCTGCTCAGTATCGCCTGCCCATGCTATTTCAGGCCAAGTATAAATTACCCAGGGAATTGCAGCATAATTAACGTGACCGTGCTGACCTGATAAATGTTCAGCTAGCGCAACGCCCTCTTCTGAACCTTTATGTGCCAACATAGCACCACCAATCACATCACCAATAGCATAGATACCCTTAATATTTGTTTGCCATTGGTCATCAGTCTCTATAAAACCTTTTTCGTTAGTTACAACGTTAACAGCATCTAAAGCCAGTCCCTGAGTATTAGCAACTCGGCCAATTGCGACCAGTAGATGACTTACATCTATTTGCGACTCACCGTCACTATCAGATACCGTGACTTTTACGTCATTTTTATTCACCTCAGCAGCCAAGACTTTGCAGCTAAGCTGAACTTGTATGCCTTGCTTACTAAGCATTTTGTTTGCCTGATTAGCAATATCTTTATCAACCAAGGGTAGAAACTGATCAACTGCTTCCCATACCGTCACTTTAGCACCAAGACGAGACCATACACTTGCCATCTCCAAACCTATGACACCCGCACCAATGACACCTAGATGCTTAGGTACCGAAGTTAATGCAAGTGCTCCGGTTGAATCTATAATTCTTTTTTGATCAATAGGAAGAAAATCTAATTCAAATGGCTTTGAGCCAGTTGCAATAACTATAGAATTGGCGCTAATGGATTGCTCTGTATCACCACTAATCTTTACTGTATTGCTATCTACGAATGAGGCAGAACCATGAAAAAATTCAACCTTGTTTTTCTTTAATAAACCTTTAACACCAGTTGTTAAGGTTTTAACAACCTTATTTTTTCTCTGCTGCATTTTTGTCACATTAATTTCACTTTCTGAAATATCAATACCATGCTCAGAGGCATGGTCATTAATAAACGAATAATGATGACTAGAATCCAGTAACGCTTTAGAAGGAATACATCCAACATTAAGACATGTCCCTCCAGGGCTTGGCTTGTTATTCTTATCTGACCATTGATCAATACAAGCAACGGACATACCTAACTGCGCACAACGTATTGCACATACATATCCTGCGGGCCCAGCGCCAATAACGATGACATCATAACTAGAATTATCCATAACTATAAATGCAGTAGTAGTTGAATTGGATCTTCAATAATCTTTTTAATGTGACTTAAAAACAAAACTGCATCCTTGCCATCTATTATTCGATGGTCATAGGACAGCGCGAGATACATCATGGGTGCGACTTTAATTTCATCACCTACAACAATCGGTCGTTTTTCTATGGCATGCATACCAAGAATTGCACTTTGCGGCGGGTTAATGATTGGAGTCGATAGCATTGACCCAAACACTCCACCATTTGTAATAGTAAAGGTCCCGCCGACAAGATCGTCTATGCTTAATTTATTTTCTCTGGCTTTATCAGCCAATTGATTAATCTCTATTTCAATTGCTGATAATGACTTTACATCAACACCTCTTACCACAGGCACAATCAAACCACGTTCAGTGCTGACAGCCACACCCACATCTATATATTGGTGATAGATAATATCATTACCTTCAACTGAAGCATTCATAATAGGGTAAGTTTTCAACGCTTCAACTGCCGCTAAAACAAAAAAGGACATAAAGCCCAGTTTAACGCCATGCTTTTCAACAAAGGCATCTTTATTACTTGAACGAATTGCCATCACTTGCTGCATATTAACTTCATTAAATGTGGTCAGCATGGCATATTCTTGTTGCGCACTAACTAAACGATCAGATATTTTTTTACGCAGACTACTCATAGGCACACGCTCAACTTCATTCGAGAGTGAAATTGGCGCCGGGGCAGCAGTTGAAACCGATACAGAACTTGATGAGCCTCCTTCTATGGCACGTCGAACATCACTTTTTGTCACACGGTTATTTTTACCAGTGGCGGTAACACTGTCCAGACCAATGCCTTCTTCCTGCATCAGTTTTCTCACTGCAGGACTGGTTTTCTTATCTTGTTGCTCAGATGCTTGAACTTCCTGAGGCTGTATAGATTCGGATTTATCCGAAGCCAGTTTGTCATCGCCTATATCTTCTTGTTGAGCTTGACTGCTAACCGGTTCAGGTTCATTTGCCTGTCCGGACATGCGACCAATCACTTCCAGATCACTAACAGTTTCATTTTCGTTTTTAATAATTTCTTCTATCACACCTGATGCAGGTGCCGGTATTTCCAGTACAACTTTATCAGTTTCAATTTCTACAACAGTCTCACCTTCAACTACATTATCGCCGACATTCTTAACCCAAGTGCCTACCGTACCCTCGGCAATAGACTCAGAAAATTCAGGAATTTTAATATCTATAGTCAATGTTTTTCCTTAACTCTTAGTAAAACTGATTAACTCACACTTTTAAGCTTTACGCTTTTACTCGAATCCAGCAATCCAAGCGCTTCGTTAACCAATTGTGTTTGCTGTTGTTTATGCAGTTGCATATAACCTGCCGCGGGTGAAGCTGAATAATCTCGTCCCGCATACTGTAGCGATTGATTAGGAGCAATGCAGTCTGATAAATTCATGCGCGATTGCATATAGAACCATGCGCCTTGATTACGTGGCTCCTCTTGCACCCATACGATTTGAGTAAGGTGTTTAAACTTAGCAATTTCGCGTGCAACTTCATCTTTGGGGAACGGATACAGCTGTTCAATTCTAATAATTCCAACATCATCTAACTGATGCTTTTGTTTTTCTTGTAGTAAATCGTAATATACCTTACCAGTACAAACTAACAGCCGATTTATATTGTTTACTTCTTGTTCTTTATAGCTTGTCATAATTAATTCAAACTGACCTTGTGTGTACTCATGCAAAGATGAAACCGACATAGGATGTCGAAGTAAACTTTTAGGAGTAAACACAATTAATGGTTTGCGGTATGGACGCAGCATCTGCCTTCTAAGCATATGGAAAAATTGTGCCGGAGATGTTGGCACACAAACTTGCATATTTTCTTCTGCACATAATTGTAAGTAACGCTCCATCCGTGCGGAGGAATGCTCTGGCCCCTGACCATCATAACCATGTGGGAGAAACAGCACCAAACCACAGTAACGTTGCCATTTTGCTTCAGACGAACTTAAAAACTGATCAATAATAACTTGTGCGTTATTAGCAAAATCACCAAATTGTGCCTCCCAAATAACCAGCGAATTTGGTTCAGAAGTAGCATAGCCCACTTCATAGCCCAACACTGCCGCTTCAGATAGCAAACTATTAATGGGCAGAAACTCAGCTTGTTGATCAGATAAATTTCGCAGTGGAATATAAATATTTCCATGCTGCTGGTCATGATAGGCACAGTGACGATGAGAAAATGTACCACGTACACTGTCTTGCCCAGACAATCTGACTGGGTAACCTTGTGTTAACAAAGAACCGTAGGCAAGCATTTCAGCGTAGCCCCAATCAGTTTCCAGTGTTCCTTCAGTCATACGTTGGCGTGCATTAATAATTTTTTGCACATTCTTATGCACGCTGAAGTCTGTCGGCAAAGTAGTTAATGCACTACCAATATTTTCAATCTCTTCAGCAGTTATTGAGGTATCCACATCCTGCCTCCAGTGAGTACCTTTAAATGGCTTATAATTAACTACATATTTTGAAGAAATACGTTCGGCAATTTCACCACATACTGGTAGGCCTAAGTTCAATCTTTTAATATAGTCTTTCTCAATACGTTCATACTCGGCGGCGTCAACAACGCCCTGCTCTAGTAAGGTCTGGAAGTAAAGTTCATCAACTCGGGATTTATTTCTAATCCTCTGATACATCATGGGTTGAGTAATTGCAGGTTCATCTGCTTCAGAGTGACCATGCCGGCGGTAGCAAATCAGGTCAATGACAACATCACGTGAGTACAGCATGCGGTAATCCATTGCCATTTTGGTAGCAAATACTACCGCTTCGGGATCATCACCATTCACATGTAATATCGGGGCCTGCACCATCTTTGCTACATCAGTGCAGTAGAGTGTTGAACGTGAATCCAAAGGGTCGCTGGTGGTAAAACCAATCTGATTATTAATAACAATATGAATAGTTCCACCCGTTGTGTATCCGCGTGTGCTGGATAAGTTTAGTGTTTCCATAACAACACCTTGACCAGCAAATGCAGCATCACCATGAATAAGCACTGGAATGACTTGTTCGCGCTCTTTATCATT
>JANQKJ010000009.1 GCA_028281205.1 Gammaproteobacteria bacterium | reverse complement strand
GTATTAGCTCGCTGGATGATGGCATTAAGCGGCATCGCACACTTCTGTTATGCACACGTTTACAACCATCACTTAGAGCTTGGTCATCAAGATGACCCTGCGACTTCACCAAGAGGTAGAAGCATATATAAGCATTATCTGCTTTCTCACTTTGGTCAGTCTCGCTTCCTATATATTATGGAACAGCAGCGTTTGAAGCGCTTAGGCGTTCCATTTATCTCATGGCAAAATCGCTGGATTCGTGGTTATGCAATGAGTCTACCTACCATCATATTGTTCTGGATGGCCGGTGGATGGATTGGCCTAGGTGTAATGGTTGCAGCATGGGCAATCGCTGGTTTTGAGCTAGAAGTGCTTAACTACTTAGAGCACTATGGTTTGATTCGTGAGAAAGGCAAGCCTATCGAGTATCACCACTCTTGGGATGTTGGTGAATCTCCAATTACACAATGGGGGTTCATCGAAATTGGTCGTCAAGGTGATCACCATGACCGTGGGGAAACACACTTTTGGGAACTAGAAGAAGTTGGTTCACCGGACACCGGTTACGGTTACTTTGCAATGTTTGCGATGCTGTTAGTCCCACCTGTTTGGGAGGCGTTCATTAAACCCAGACTTGCTGACTGGGATGAGAACTACGCCAGCGAAGGTGAGCAAAAAATCGCAGCACGCATGAACTACCGTGCAGGCTGGCATGACATGCCACTATGCGAAAAACCATAACCTAACTACTAAAGGAGAATATCAATGAAAACATTTTCAGCTCTGGTTGCAATTGCTGTATTTACTTCTTTAGTAGGTGCCGTGCTAGTGATGATAGGTGTGGAGCAACATCACACAAACCCAATATGGGCGATAGGCACAGCAATTGTCTTTCTAATAACTCTCTTAATTGACGTATGGATGTTCTTCGCCATTGCCGGTGAAGAAGCCTACGAGTGGGAGAAATAACGTCAAACCGTAGTACCTCCACAAGAAGTAAGACGTAGATATTAGCGCGGCATTCGCCGCGCTTTTTTTATGCCTGGACTTTATTAAGAATCTGCGATCTCAAGTAAACGATCATGGTTAACAATCTGAATCGCACGACGCGTCACATCAATAACCTTATCATCACTTAACTTAGTTAAAATACGGCTTACAGTTTCAACGGCCAAGCCTAAGTAATTGGCAATGTCTTGTCGGCTCATTGAAAGAATAAATGATTGGCTAGACAATCCTCTTAACTTAAACCGTCCAGACAAACTTAACAGGAATGTGGCTACACGCTGGTCTGAGTTTTTCTTAGCTAGCAACAGCAACATTTTGTGATCTTGTGAGATCTCACGACTAATCAATTTTAATAACTGTTTTTGTAAACTGGGTATCTGTAAACAAATTGTTTCAAGTTCATCTAATGGCAACTCACAAATACTGCTTGTTTCCAACGCCTTACTGCTGCAATTATGGATAGCCTCATCCAGGCCAGCGAGACCAATAATCTCTCCCGGCAAATGGAAACCAAGTATCTGCTCATCACCGCTTTCCATTACTGTAAAAGTTTTTACAGAACCCGATCGCACTGCATAGATACTGCGATTTCGATTACCCTCTTTAAATAACATATCACCTGAATGAACTACACAACGCGTTTTGATAACGTCATCCAGGCGTTGCATTTCTTCATTCTGCAAGCCTCTTGGCAGGCATAGCTCAGCCAAGCTGCAAGTCTTGCACGACTCACTTAAGGCACGAAAACTGACATTAGTCTCGGTCAATTTAACTCTCCATATTTCTCACACCAAACCCTCGATATTCAGTGCAGCGTTGATCCATATCAATTACTGTAATCATGCATTTGGCTATCATTTCGACTATCAAGTAAAAATGGTAATGCGGATACCGTAATGAACTGTCAATAATGACTGAAACTGCGCATGAAGTCATTAAATTACTGATGTAAAGTAGACGCAGTTTTAATTAAAATAGCCGCGGCAAATGCCCTAGTTGATCACAAATTGACTTGTGTAACCACACTAACTGATCACTATTCCCAGGTGGCATTGTGCCTAAAAAGAATAAAAAAATGGCATAAACCAACCACATACAACAAACAAACACACGTTCATAATACAATTAACACATTGATTTTAATGGAGATTTAGAATGGGCCTATTTGGATTTGGCGGAAAAAAAGAAAAAACCGCAAGCGCCGGTAAAGGCGACAAAATATCTTTTAATGGTGGATCCGATGCTGTCACTGCCAAGTGCATCCTGACTGCAGGTGTGCGAGGCGTTGAAATGGATATTAACCTTTCAGGTGATGGTGCTAATCTGAGCCACGGCCCAGTATCCGCACAAGGTGAAAGTGCCTGCGTGACCTATTTTGATAAAAAAGGTACTGGCCAGTCACTACGACCAAAGAAAGCGCGTCTATTAGGTGACCAAAACTACTGGATGGACGTGTCATGCCAGTACCTAGACAGGGGCGAAAAAGTAAATGAAGTGCTAGCAAAATTGGATGAAACACTAGCCAACCAGGACTTCATTGTCGGCCAGCTATCACTTGCTGATCCTGTTGTGGCCGGTAGCGTAATGGCACTAAAAAAAGCCGGTAATTGTCCCTCAGGTTTATCCAACGTTGATGCTTGGCTTGGCCGCGTAGAGCAAAAAATTCCAGAGAACTTACGTGCTAACTATATGGGCCAACTAGGTTAAGCAAGCTAAGTTAATCAACAAAAAGAATTCAATTTACAAAGGAAAATAACATGGATTTATTTGATCAACGCGCCGCTGTCGATGAAAGTGAAGGACAATATGGCCTATCCGGAGAAATGAAAAAAACCCAGTATGTACTTCAGCTGCTTGGCGCTCCTTGGTGCCCGGATACATTAAAGTGTATCTTAGTCGCAGCCGAACAAGGCATGGAAATGACTTGTGGTTTGCTTGATGTTTCGGAAAATGAACAGGACTCAAGTGACTACCTTGCTGTGTCTCCTCTGGGCGTTGCACCCGCATTAAAAGAAAGTGATTACACCACTGCAGGTGTAAGAGCTATTACAGAGTTTATCAACGCTCGTGGTTTAGGTAACACGTTAATTCCCATGAACGCTGTGCAAGCATCTGACCAAGATTGCTGGATTGAAATCGCACGTACACAAGCAGAACCTGCGATTAATACACTGGTTGCAGAATGCGTATGTTCAGATAGCGGTGACGCCGGTAAGATTGATGAAGCAAAAGCTGCACTTGGACCAGTGCTTGATCAAGTGAATGATGCTTTAAGCAAAAATGATTATCTTGTCGGTAAAAACTTTTCACTTGCTGACATTCACTGGGAAGCTGATATGTATCTATTAGGCTTAACCGCAGGCAATGATCTAATTGAATCTCGTAGCAATATTAAAAACTGGATGAATGGATTGCAAAATAAAAAGAGTGCATGTGGGCAGGATGTAGTAGCTTCCTCATTCCTTCCATCTGCTGCAGACATTAAAGCTAAGAAAATGCCTCCGATTATTAAGATCGAAGATTTCTAGATAAGTCTTTATATAATCAAGAAATAAAAAAGCCCCTAATAAAGGGGCTTTTTTATTCTCTACTGTAAAAAATGAAATCTAACATGTTAGACAATCGTATTAATTAGCGATTAAGTACGTCATCTCTGTGTTCGTTAATTTTCTGAGCCACTTCACCAATAATATTATTATTAATACCCATCTCCTGTAGTGTGCTACGTACACATTCAATCATGGCATCGACATGCTCATCATTCAGCCCACTATCGACAGCTTGTTTGTGCGCAGCACGCAAACTGGCACCCTGGTAAGTCGATTTGCCACCAAAAATATGCGTTAGAAAAGCTTCCATTTTATGTGTTTGCTTTTCTATATCTATATCGTCAAAAAATGGCTTGAGGCGATCATCGCGAAATAAATTGACATATAAGTAATGTGTAGCTTTTGCAACCGTTTCTTTACCGCCAATTCTATCAAACAGTGTTTGTGTCATGGTTATCCAGTCATACAGATGTGATATGTAATTTTAAACAAACTAACATATTTTTTATTGTCAGCACCTCAATATTAGTTACCCAAACTAAAACTCATAGCCTAGAGTAAAAATGTACTCTTTATCTGTGCCTGTCGTGCCCTCGGCAGGCGATCGGTTCCAGTCTATATTGGCCTGTAACCTAGCGTTAATATACTCATTTAACGGGAACTTAAAACCACTACTTGAGCGAATATTAACATCCTCACTGTCTTCCAAGCTAAAGAAACCCTCATGATTATGAAAAACGCCTAACCACTTAAACCAGGCTTGCTCATAATCGAATGCCCAACGGCCACCAGCATATTGGTTATCCTCATCCTCATCAAAGTCCTCATCAACATAAGCAAAACCGATTTCAGCCTGCAAAATTAAATCATCTTGGTCAAAGAATTGATAACCACTACCCAATGAATAAGTTGATCTGAGGTTCAGCAACTCTTCTAAATCCTCCTCAAATGAAGCAGAAGCAAATGCATACCATTTTCCCGTGATGAAACGATCTAACTGTAATGAGCCAAAAGTTTCATCTTGGGTTTTATCACCATCATTCTTTTCGATAGTTTTGGAAGCTTCTAATGTATATCGATTTTTCAATGTACGCGCCTGAGCCTTTAGTGCGCCATGATAATCCTCATCATCTTCGTTACCTGATGAACGACTCAAGCCAATATCTAACGTTCCGGAGTATTTGACTTTTGGTTTAAGTGGATCATTGGCAGCAAGTATTTCCTGAAGATTTTCAGAAAGTTCATTAATATCCAGAGGTACCAGCTTATCATCAAGCTCATAGCTTAGTTGAGTGCCCTCGGATTTAGTTAAGATGCCATCAACTACTGTTCCATCTTTAAAAACAATTGCAATAGGGCGCTCGCTAATTATTCTTGTTACTAATTCATGCTTTACTTTTAACTGCTTGGCAAATGCTGTATTAATTACAATATAGTGCAAATTAACCTCTACAACCTCACCAAGCAGATGATCACCTGATGTAAGATGAACTTCATCTGCAGCATATACAACATGAATGGAAAAAATTAAAATCAATAAACTACCAAACCACTTTATGGCCTTCATAATATTTACCCGGGAAAATAAACAACAAGATGTATGAGAAATTATATAGTAACAATTATAATCAAACTAACTAGCATTCACTTATTCTTTTCGACAGAAGCGTACTATTACTATTCAAGTTAAGCCACTGTGCCAATAATTATATTATTTAGTTTAATCCTGATTGCCTGCATAGCCTGGTATGTCAATAAACGTATTAAACTGTCGCGGCGGAATAAAATATTTTCACAACCTTTACCCAAGCATTGGATTTCAGTACTTGAGAATAGCGTTCCATTATATAGACGCATCCCGAATGAACTCACCCCACACTTACATGGCTGTATTCAACTATTTCTATACGAGAAACAATTTGTTGGCCGTGGCGGCATGAATATTGATGATGATATCCGTCTCACCATCGCCGGGAATGCTTGTATGTTATTGTTACATGGCAGGCAAAAAAGATTTCCTGGATTCAAAACAATTATAGTTTACCCGGATACATATATAGCAAAACAAACTAGTCATGACGGTTCCCTAGAATCGGTTGAGAATAGCCACCGTGCAGGAGAATCTTGGGTGCGTGGACCGATTGTTTTATCTTGGGGCGACAGTATGCGTGGATCACATAATGCTAATGATGGACACAACGTCATATTGCATGAGTTCGCACATAAACTCGATGAACAAAGTGGTGCGATGAATGGCTTACCCGTACTTAAAGATAGTACACATTATGTTGAATGGGCCAGTGTTCTTAACAATGAATTTATGTCATTAAAACAGCGTGCTCGACGCGGCAAAAATTCAGTCCTTGATGAATATGGAACAGTCTCTGCGCCGGAATTCTTTGCTGTCGCGACAGAATCATTTTTTGAAAAATCAACACAGATGAAGAAAAAACTACCGGAACTGTATAAGCAACTTAGTCGCTTCTATGATATTGATCCTGCCAGTTGGAAATAAAGAATTAAGTTTAAAAGTCAGACCCCACTTATTTTTATAGTTATTAGTAATAACTTATTCTTAATAGTCGAGCCTGACTTATTCATCCAACCTATTTAATGAGCTTTTATAGATTACCCGTGTTTTAGCTGGTCAATGTTATCTACATTAACAAACTCAAAGTCACAATGGCCTTTTTGTGTGATGGGGTTAACCTTACAACGCAGCTCAATTAAGCCACTTTCTACCAGTTCACTATCGGATTGAAAATACCATTTGAACGCACCCAAAGTATGAGCAACCAGCCCGCGCTCATTTGCAAATTCTTGTACAAACTGATTTGCTTCTACTTCAATATCATCCATAGAATGATCGAGAAAGTGAGCATTCTCTGCTTCATTCAACAACTCCGCACATAACTGTTCAATATTGACTTGCATAGCGCACACCCCTTTATAAACAACAACTTTTTAATGTTTTACTTTCTTGTCGGTACAATTTACTTATAGCTTCATTTGATACCCATTATGCGAATAAAACAATTAAATTTATGTTATGTCATTTATATAGCCGTTCTATAAAAATTAAATTTTTAATATTAAGCATGTTCACTCATAATTCCTATTTAATAATATTCTTATAAGTGCTAATAGTATCCAAGCTATGTGAATGATAATTAAAATAAATCCCGTGTTTTCCCTATCTGACTTTCTTTTGTCATAACAACATAGTCTTCAGGTTTTGCCTGCATTAATTCATCGACTTCCTGCATACTGTCACTACACAACCATTTTTCAGCATCTTTTTCATCAATAATAACGGGCATGCGGTGATGAATCTCAGCCATTGCCTCATTTGGTTCTGTTGTGCAGATTGATAAAAACATCTCACCATCTTCACTGATTTCAAATATTCCCCCCAGAGTGAAGGCAGGCTCCTGGGCTTCAATACGGAAACGATCACGTTTTCCTTTAGCCTGGTTTTCGTTCCATTCATAAAAAGCATTAATAGGAATTAAGCAGCGACGTCTTCTAATCGCTTCGCCCCAGACAGGGCTTTGCCATATTACTTGTCCACGCGCACTGACTCGTCTCGAGTTAAATAATCGCCTGCTGGTATCCCAATCACGCTTCCAACCCCAGTTCATCAAAGCACTGTCAACATTGGCATCCGCATCAATAAATCCCGCTACCAAGGGTTTATAGTAAGGAAACAGTTCGGGGCTTAATTCTATATTTGCTCCAACATTCATAGGGATGCCTATAGCATCCATTAGTATCACTATAGACTGGTAATCGGTTACATTGACTCTTCCACACATATTGCTATTTTTTTAGATTTAAATTCTATTAACACTCATTCTAATCTATTAAAAAAAGCTCGCCTATGAAACTTCGCAGCGGAATGACCATCAACAATAAATTTTATCCTAAGGGAAGCATAATTCCCTGGTATACGATTTATCCATTTTTCATAATCCATATGCTCATGTTTGGTGGCTCAGGTTTTTTTCTGGCTTATAACGGTGACACTGATGCGATGTTTTTATACTTACATGGTGGACTGGCGATTTTTGTATATATTATTTTTTATTTTTCCATCTTTGGCGTCGATCAAGTGCGATGGATGTTCACAAATGCTGGTCTTGGCTTGCTAGGCATATACAGTGAAATCGACTGGATTCTGTCATTATTTGGCAAGCATGTTGAAGATTTTCCATGGTATGTACATGTCATTCCTTTTTTATACTATATTCTATATACCTTTCTTTTGCGGCAAGCATTTATCGATATAACTGGCTCTCGAGGTAATGAAGAAAGAATGAGGCTCATCAACTATCTATATGTTGGTCTGTCATTGATTTTCTATCTATTTCTATTATTGTCTTAATACCCTACTGATTATTTATAGTCAGATCTTATTAGCGAGGCAGATATGTTTTTCATTACTAACCGACAATTTGATACATCCAAGCGTGGATATGAAAAGTTTACCAAGCACCCTAATGCCAAAGGGCCAAATGAGTTACAGGCAATAGAAATTACGGGTGTGACGACGCCAAAATTCAAACTATTAAATGATCGCCTGTCTGTCACTGAGGTAAAACGGCTAAAAAATAAATTTAATTTAGCTATTGATGAAAACGAAGCGCATTATGCAAGCTTAACTGTGGCTTGTAGAGTATTTGAAAGAGCAAGAAAAGAATGCAAAAACGTCTTGCTTTATGTCCATGGTTATAACAATGACATCAAAGATGTTTACAATACTGCTAGAGAAATTGAACGCCTTTATGATGTAATTGTTGTCACTTTTACCTGGCCAGCCAATGGGGGTGGCGCACTATCAGGTACATTATCTTATCTTGCAGACAAACGTGATGCACGTGCTTCACAAGATGCATTAAATCGATGTATCGACCTGGTAGGAAAATATCATGCATTACTGACACTGGCTGCAAGAAATAAACTCATCGAAAGAGCCAGTAAGAAACATCTGGATAACCCAACCAAACAACGTGAATACTTATCAGAATTAATCAAGCGCGACTGTGATTTATGCATTAGCTTACTCTGTCATAGTATGGGTAATTATGTACTCAAACATGCTCTGGCTAGCAGCTTAGCTGAATCGCGCAAACTTATTTTTGATAATATTATTTTAGCTGCAGCAGATACTAATAACAAAAATCATAGCCAATGGGTTGAGCAACTACAAGTTCGTCACTCTGTTTATATAACAATAAACGAAAATGATTACGCGTTGTCATGGTCGCGTCGCAAACCCGGCGAACAACAAAAAGCACGTTTGGGTCATTACCTAAAAAGCTTAAATGCTGATAACGCTCATTACATAGACTTTACGCGTGAAAAAGCTGTTAACAATAGCCACTCTTACTTTGACAAAAAGACAGTTAGCCAGAACAAAGGCGCGCTTAGATTTTTCAAAAAAGTATTTTCTGGTGAAGATGTCTCACCTTATCTGGACTATTCGGCACAGAACAATACCTTCAGACCTAAATAAACATCTATGAAAGAATGCAACCAGTGTGGCAAGTGCTGCATTAAATATGGGAATGGAGGATTGTCTGCATCCGCTGAGGAAATTCACTACTGGGACCAATATAGGGCAGATATCTATGAACATGTATCTGATGGGAAAATCTGGTGTGACACTAACAATGGGCAACTACTTACGCAATGCCCATGGCTGAGAGAACAAGAAAACAATATAT
>JANQKJ010000346.1 GCA_028281205.1 Gammaproteobacteria bacterium | reverse complement strand
TCCTTATGCATATCAAGTAATAACAACAGCAGTGACAATGACACGATGGACATCCACCACAAATTAAATGGTGAGAATGCCAATACGCTTATTACACCGGACAATAAATAAAGAAAAATACGCATGCTGGAATAATAATTAAGACAACTGCGCCTTAAACCTGAAAATTTAGTTACGCGTCACTTTGAGCAAGTGCAAACGTCGGCTATCTGCACTAATGACTTCAAATTTAAATTCGTCAATATGTGTAGCCTCATTTCTTTTCGGTACATGACCAAATTTATGTGTGACCAAGCCGCCAATAGTATCAAATTCATCATCATCGAAAGATGTTTCAAAATATTCATTAAAATCTTCGATCGGCGTTAATGCTTTAACTAGCGCATACTGGTCATCATCTGAGTACTTAATATATTGATCTTCTTCTAAATCATGTTCGTCAGTGATATCACCTACAATCTGCTCCAGAACATCTTCAATAGTCACAAGCCCGGCAACACCACCATATTCATCTACAATAATTGCCATATGGTTACGCGTATTACGAAATTCGTTTAACAAAATATTTAAGCGCTTGCTTTCTGGCACAATAAACGCTGGGCGAAGGATATCTCGAATATTAAAATCTGACTGATTTTGCTCAGATAAAACACGTAGCAGATCTTTTGCCAATAATATCCCCACTACTTCATCCCTACTGTCACCAATTACCGGAAATCTTGAATGTGCGGACTCAATTATTGTGGGCAACATTTCCTGTACAGAATCTTCCTCCTCAACAACAACCATTTGAGAACGAGGTATCATAATGTCACGCACCTGTAACTCTGATACCTGGAATACGCCTTCTATCATTGCCAAAGCGCTGGTATCAAATAAATTACGTTCTTGCGCTTCACGCAAGATCATTATCAATTCTTCACGGTCTTTTGGTTCACTCGAAAATACTTGTCCGAGTCGATCTAACCAGTTTTTTTGCGAAGTAGGATCAGGCGTATTGCCCATAGGATGTTTACTGAACTGTTATCAATTTAAGTTTCACAATACTCAAAGGTAAGGATTATCAAACCCTAACTGTTGCATAATTTTTATTTCAAGTGATTCCATTTGTAAGGCCTCAGCCTCGTATGCATGATCATAACCTTGCAAGTGCAGGATACCATGGACAGTCATATGCGCCCAGTGACTTTCCTCAGTTTTCCCTTGCTTGTGTGCTTCTTTGATCACTATAGGTGCACAGATTACAACATCGCCGATAAATGGAAGATCCACTTCATCATGCAGTTCTGCAGGAAATGAGAGCACATTGGTAGAACCCTCTTTTTGTCGATATTGATTATTTAATGCCGACATTTCCTGCTCATTAACAATACGAATAGCTACTACTTGAGGGTCATTATTTGGCGTTTCAATTACTTTAGCCCATGATTCGAACTGTGCTTCTTCAGGTAATGCAATTTCTGTAACAGCATACTGCAATTCAACTGTTACCATTATTTTTTAGAATTATCCTGTTCGTCTTGGCGATCATATGCATCAATAATATGCTGCACTAGAGGATGCCTCACTACATCTTTAGAATTAAAGTAATTAAACTTGATGCGCTTAATGTCTTTTAGAACATACATTACATGTCGCAAGCCTGACTGACCTCGATTAGGTAAATCTACTTGTGTTACATCACCTGTTACTACCGCTTTAGAACCAAACCCAATACGTGTTAAAAACATTTTCATTTGATCTTTAGTTGTATTTTGCGCCTCATCCAAAATCACAAATGAATCATTTAATGTCCTGCCACGCATATAAGCGAGCGGTGCGACTTCAATTACAGTGCGCTCTATAAGTTTATTCACCCTTTCAAAACCCATCATTTCATATAAAGCGTCATACATGGGTCGCAAATAAGGGTCAATTTTTTGCGTAAGATCACCTGGTAAAAACCCAAGGCGCTCACCTGCTTCAACTGCCGGCCTTACTAAAACCAGGCGCTGCACTTTTTCTGCATCTAAAGCAGCAACAGCACATGCAACAGCTAAATAAGTCTTACCTGTACCCGCTGGACCAATACCAAATGTTAAATCATGATTGAGCACATCATTAATATATGCCGCCTGATTAGGCCCACGTGGTTTTATAATGCCACGACGTGTATTCAGGATAATTTCGTCAGGGAGTTTTTCTGTTGAATTTGCCATACTTGTTACTGCTGAGTCCTGTAGGTGAAGATGGATGCTTTCCTTTGATAGTTCCTCAGTATTTGTTGTTGCATAGAGATTTTTTATCACAAGAGAAGCTGCGCTAGCGGTTTTTTGCTCACCCTCTACAGTAAATGCATTACCCCGGTGATGTATTTCTACTGCCAAGCGTTGTTCTATTTGATGCAGATGCTCATCAAAAGGACCACATAAATTGGCCAGACGGGCATTATCATTAGGTTGAAGCGTTAAGTTAACTTTTGTGAGCTGTGCACTCAAACGTTAAGATCCCTTATTAAATGATTCCATAATATTTACACTAGCTGACCACGCAATGAATTTGGAAGTGCCTCCGTAACTTGCACTTCGACAAGCTTACCAATTAAACTTTCAGGCCCCTCTAAATTTACAACTCGATTATTTTCAGTTCTTCCCGATACTTCTTTATCACTCTTTTTAGATAAAGAGTTCACAAGTATTTTTTGTTTGCTACCGACCATATTGACGGAAATCTTATTAGCCATATCCAGTATCCGAGATTGCAGTATTTGCAAACGCTCTTTTTTAACCTGCATAGGCGTATCATCCTCTAATGATGCAGCTGGAGTACCAGGACGTGCACTAAAAATAAAACTAAATGAATGGTCAAAACCAACGTCTTCAATTAATTTCATTGTGTGCTCAAATTCTTGATCTGTTTCACCTGGGAAGCCAATAATAAAATCCGATGACATGCTGATATCAGGTCTAAGCTTTCTCAGTTTACGCACTTTTGATTTATATTCTAAGGCAGTATAACCACGTTTCATGGCAGAAAGTATTCGATCCGAACCACTCTGTACTGGCAAGTGCAAATGATTCACTAGTTTTGGAATTTCAGCATAGGCTTCAATAAGAGAATCACTAAATTCTAATGGATGTGACGTTGTATAACGAATACGCTCAATGCCATCAATACTAGCAACGTAATGTAACAACAACGTGAAATTACATATTTGACCATCATCCATGTTGCCGTAATAACCATTCACATTTTGTCCTAGCAACGTCACCTCTTTAACGCCTTTTTCAGCTAACTGCATAATCTCTACTAGAACATCATTTAATGGACGGCTAATCTCTTCACCGCGCGTATAGGGTACAACGCAATACGAGCAATATTTACTACAACCCTCCATAA
>JANQKJ010000327.1 GCA_028281205.1 Gammaproteobacteria bacterium | reverse complement strand
TCTAAGTTACTATTTTCAACCAGTATACTTTTAGTAACCTTAAGCGAATTTATGAAAAGTAGAGTCGAGACAACTAAAAGCGGTCAAAAAAAAGTTGTAGAAGCATGCTTAGAACCATGTGCCATTGAACGTGGAATGCGAATCCTCGGGGGAAAATGGAAAGCATCTATTCTGTGGCATCTCAAGGATGAGCCGGTTAGATTTAATGACCTAGCCCGCATGATTGGGGGTGCGAGTAAGAAGATGATAGATCAGCGACTTAAAGAAATGGAAAAAGAAGGGTTGATTGTTCGTAAGGTGCTAAGTGATCGTCCAATTGCTGTTGCCTATCAAGCCACTGATTTTGGTAGAAGTGCATTAGATATTCTTGAATCAATGATTAAGTGGACTGAAGCTAATGGCTTATAAAGTTTGTTCATGATGATATATTGAAAGACCGCTATTGCTCAGGTAAGTGACGGAGATTGGTAAATTCTATGATTAAAACATTATCTAAAATTATTTTTATATTTTTTTTAGTTGGGTCTAGTCAATCTAGTGGCTCATATCTAGAAAGTGTAAAACAATTTAAATGGGACAATAGAATAATTCTCATACGAGCATTAAGTGATTTAGAAGCCAATCTTTCGGCTTTAAGAAAAGCCGATAGTGAAATTCGAGATAGACATATAAATTGGTTCATTTTCTCACAAGGTGATATTTATACAAATTTTAAAGGTAGCATTACTGAAAACTTTAGAAAAGATACTATCGATAATTACTTTTCTGAGGACATGTTTGGAGTTGTTTTAATTGGGAAAGATGGCGGTCTAAAAGAAAGAGCTGAATATTTAAATTTAAAATCTATTTTTGAATTAATCGACTCAATGCCAATGAGAAAGATTGAGATGGAAAAACAAGATAACTACATTAATTGAATGACCGCTTTTACACCGGAAACAGATATCCAGGGAACTGATATTTAGCTAGTTAGCAGTTCTAAGCTAAAGCATTATCCCTAATGCAACTAATATTTGCATATCCTTGCGCGCTTTATTGCCTCGGAAGCAAACAATAACTTGCTTAAATATTATATTTGAAAGGTCTTTAGTGATCTCTTAAAATCAGCAGAGTCAAACTCGATTGCTTGTGTTTATTTTTGCTTGGCAATGGAAGAGATAATTTTTTTATTTTAAACTTAACTAATTTTATACGTTAAACTGCCAAAATATGCTGTATTTTAAAAACACATTCAAAATATTTTTCACTATTGCTGTATTCTTAGTTGCTACTATGAATTTTCAATTAGCAGCAGATTCATTTTATCAAAAAGAGTCAGGCTATAATTATTACCTCGATAGTTGTGCTGCTTGCCATGCAATTGATGGTAAGGGAAATGGTCCGATGTCTGAAAAATTAACTCATCAGCCAAAGGATTTAACTTTATTGGCTAAAGAAAATGGTGGTTCGTTTCCTGAGACCATGGTTTACCAGATAATTGATGGAAGAAGAGTTGTGTTATCTCATGGTACAAGTGAAATGCCGGTATGGGGTAGGCGATTTAAAGTCATTGATGGAAATGAGCAAGCCGTGGACCGTCGTATCGGTAAAATTATTGAATATATTGAAAGTATACAACTTCAGTGATATGTAAAAGTGTAAGTTGAATAAATATCTGGTTATGAACTGGTGAATTTTATATCCGTTGGTATTTAGATGTCTACCGCCTGTCTGCAACACACCAAAAATGTGAACTCTATCACTATTCGCTTGACTATATAACAGCTGCTTAACAAGTTTTTATTTGTGTTATACAAACACTTGCTGGCACGTGATTGAATAATTTGAAAAGAGTTTGGTGAAAATGAAACGTAAATTAAAGTCATTTCTGTTTGAAATTTTTGCATGGCTTGGGGCCCCGCTAGTTGCTGTAATTGTGTATGGTTACTTGGCAACAAACACTCTTGAGTCACAATCAAATCTTATGGCGAACATAAGTGTTGAATATGTAATGGACAAAGATGAGCAGGGTGTTGTACCTGCGAGCCAGTACAATACTGAATTGGAGAATAGTTAACTGATGAGTTGCTTTGGATATCTTCGGAATAAGCGTATATGTTAATGTAAGCTTAAAGTGATGTTATATGTATGATAAATACGATTAGTCCGAAGTATATCCTTGTTTTACAATGCCCACATGACAATACAAATTAACAATTTGCTATTAAATAAATATCCATTGCTTACCAAGCGTCAATTGGATAACAACTCGTATCGTATTGAGAAAGTCAAAAAACCTTCAGCTACAAATCATACCAATATTAAGCAATCAGCTATTGAGTCACTATTACTGGCTCAAATGATGAGAAATAAATAAGTTATCAAGTCTAATTTGTGCTTTAGAATGCTTATCAAGTTAATTTAAAGTAAAGATCATATAATCTATAAAATTTATCATTATTTTAAATTTAATTCATTTTGAAAATAACTCATAATAAGCAATAATAAGCTAAATATTCAAAGAGCAACGATAGTAATAGATGTGATTGTTATCTCTACATATATGGAGTTTTAGATGACTAAAATAGATATTGGAATCAAAGAGCAGGATCGTATAGATGTAGCTGAGAGGTTGAAACACTTATTAGCTGACTCTTATACACTTTATCTGCAAACACATAATTTTCATTGGAATGTTACAGGGCCGCATTTCTCGGAACTGCATTTAATGTTTGAGGAGCATTACACAGAATTGTCGACTGCGGTAGATGAAATTGCAGAGCGTATTAGGACACTTGATGTTCCGGCACCAGGTACTTATTCAGAATTTGCTAAATTAAGCAGGATTAAAGAAGTTGAGGGTGTGCCTGAAGCAAAAGAAATGGTGGATTTGTTGACCAGTGGTCATGAAAGTGTTGTTAAATCATGCCGTGATGTATTGGAAATAGCACAGCAAGCAAATGATGAATCTACTGTTGCATTGGTTTCTGACCGTATGAGAGTGCATGAAAAAACAGCTTGGATGCTTAGAGCCTTAAATCAGTAAAGCTTGTAGGTTGATAGCAATATATAAAAGTTGCGTATATTGCTATCAAATACTTTGAAAACATTTCTTAGTTGCATATAAAAGTAAATTACGGCAATTCAATATTAGATGTTGTTGTAAGTAAGATTCAATTTCGCAATCAAAAACCTTTTTTCGTGATGTTTCGAATTCTTGCTTTTACTGAAGCAGCTTCATCTTTCATTGCCAGTTCAAAAAGACGCTGTGTTTCCTCCTGATAAGCTGGGTACTGAAGAGACAATAGGTAGAACCCATTGTATGTCCATGCTCTTACAAATTTATTGTCATCGGATAAGCATTTACGTAAAAAAGTTTCAACGTGCTTCTTTGCTGTTTTATTGATTGGCATATAAGGGATGCATTGGAGTATGTGTAGCTTTGTTTCCCAGTGTTCCAATTTTGGAAGAAGTTTATAAATCTTGGCAATTTCTTTGCTAGGTATTTTCCAGCCACATTCCAGATGGTGTTTTAGTAGCCATGTGGCCCCTTTTTGAAGTTTGGCCTGCTGAGTGAATTCGATGAGTTGAGATGAAAATAAATTCTCATTGCTATAACGATTATAGGTCGCAGTAATATATTTCGATGATTTTCCATCCCAATTTATAATTTCTTGCTTAATACTCATGACTATGTGTTACAAAAACGATTTTCTATTGAATTCTAATACTTAATTCTGTTGTGGTTAAGCCTATCGAATCTATCGATGTTTCAAGTGCGACTGATGGTCACTCTTATATAGCTGATGATGGCAAGATATTAGACGATTTAAATGCTATTCTTAAACACAGTCGATCATTAACTAAAGAGATTGCAGAGTCTGTTGTAGTTAATAACGATGATGTTTTCTGGGTTTTACGTCAACCGGTTAAGTAAATGATATTACACCTTACAAATAAAATTGTTTTTTTGCTTTTGGTTTTTTTATTAATCAATTTGCAATTTGTATGCGCGCAAGAGGTTTATATCTCTGAAGAACATGAATTTAAGCTTGTAGAAATTGCAGAAAAATTAGAGCGTCCCTGGGGAATGGCATTTTTGCCAGGCGGTGATGTGCTTGTTACTGAGCGTGTGGGGCGTTTAAGACTGATTAAACAAGGCAAGCTTGTATCACAACCTATCCAAGGCTTACCAGAGAATATTTATGTTGCAGGGCAAGGTGGGTTGTTAGATGTAGCGCTGCATCCGGATTATGAAAATAATCAGCTTGTTTATATTTCATTTGCCGGACGTGATGGCCGTATAGCGGGGACTGAAGTGGTCAGAGGGCGTTTCAATGGTGTTGCCTTGGAGAATATTGAAACCATCTTTGTCGTTGACCCAAAGACTAGAGGTAAACTTCACTATGGTTCCAGGCTTGTGTTCGCCGCTGATGGTACGCTTTATATTACTACTGGTGATCGTTATGATCGTTTGCATGATGCGCAAGATCCACATAATCATCTAGGAGCAATTATTCGTGTTAACGATGATGGATCAATCCCAAAAGATAATCCTTTTGTGGGTCACGCCAAGAATAGACCAGAAATATATTCTTATGGCCATAGAAATGTGCAAGGTATTGCGATTAGGCCATTAGATCAATCAGTATGGTCACATGAACATGGGCCACGTGGCGGAGATGAAGTCAATATCATACAGGCAGGTGCTAACTATGGTTGGCCTGCAATTACTTATGGTATTGATTACAGTGGTGCAATTATCTCTGATAAAACACATGCGCCGGGAATGCAACAGCCAGTGGTTTATTGGGATCCCTCAATTGCACCCTGTGGCATGACATTTTATGAGGGCAGACAATTTCCCCGCTGGCAAGGTGATCTATTCGTTGGTGCGTTAGTACAGAAACATCTACGTCGTTTACAAATGAAAGGTGATGAGGTTGTTAAACAAGAAGTCCTATTGGAAGGGTTTGCCAGAATTCGTGATGTACGTACTGGTCCTGATGGCTATTTATATATTTTAACAGATGAGAAGAATGGAAAGCTTCTGCGCTTAGAGCCAAATTGAAGATAGCTGTTTATATTTATATATTCTTTAATACTAACTTTTTTTTGGCAGGCTTTTATTCAGAATGAAGTAGCCTACAATTCCAGAGAATAGTGAACCTATGATAATCCCAAGTCGCTCATCGAATACCATATCCACCCCGGTTTGTTCAAATGCAAGTGATCCGATAAACATGCTCATTGTAAAGCCTATGCCGCAAAGCGCGGATAGACCATACAAACTTCCCCAGCTCATCCCTGCAGGCAACTTGGCAAGTTTCATTTTAATGATCAGCCAGCATAATCCAAATACACCTATTTGCTTGCCAAAAAATAGACCTAATGCAATCCCTAATGGTACCCCATGAGTCAGCTGTTCCATGCCAATATTGGTTAAGTTGATCCCGGCATTAGCAAATGCGAATACTGGCAGAATAAAGAATGCTACGGTTGAGTGTAAGTCATGCTCAAGGCTTTTGAGTGGCGACGCTTCCAGGTCTGCTTTTGAGCGCATTGGGATAAACATAGATAAAATAATACCAACTAATGTTGCGTGCACACCAGATTTCAGCATGGCAAACCACATGATAATGCCAATCACAATGTATGGGCTTCTAGAAGTTATATTTTTTCTATTGAAGTAGAACATAATGGGTAGGCATAAACCAACTATAAATAATGCGGTGGTAGATATATTCGAAGTATAAAATATCGCTATAATAATAATGGCTCCAACATCATCAAAAATTGCCAAGGATGTTAAGAAAATTTTGCATGAGATAGGTACGCGTGAGCCTAATAAACTTAAGATACCAAGTGCAAAAGCAATATCAGTTGCTGCTGGAATTGCCCAGCCTTGCATTGCAGCCGGATCATCATAGTTAAAATAAGTGTAAACCAGAGCAGGGAAGAGCATGCCACCTACAGCACCGATGCCCGGCAAGATAACATTCTTTTTATCTGATAATTCCCCTTCAATGAGTTCTCTTTTCAACTCCAGGCCAACCAAGAAAAAGAACACAGCCATTAATCCATCGTTAATCCACAATAGTAGGGGCTTGTCTACAATTAACTCACCTATACGAATTTCCACGGGCGTGGAAAGTAATAAATTGTAATAAACGCTAAGTCCTGTATTTGCGAAAATCAGTGCCAATATAGTGGCAATGATGAGTAAGATGCCGCTGGCTGATTCTAGTCTTAGGAACGTACGTATGAAGGAAGTGGAATCACTAGTCATGAAGGTAATATGGAGGTAATTTTTTTATATCAAGATCTTATGTGTCAAGTATAGCAACTAATCGACACCGCTTGTAAATATATAAGTTCGCATATTATAGAGGATCGCAAAATATTTGTGCGCTAAATCTGTACATAAAACAATGGCCAGCGTAGCTGGCCATGGTGTGTGTAATATTGCTGTTGCTATTCTCCAAATTAAAACTCCTGCCAGGTATCTACTACTGGATCATTATTATTGGTGATTGTTTGTTGACCATTGTGCCCGTTCCAAGGGCGTGATTTTGAACGGCGCTCAACTGCTACTGGTTGTTCACTTAGATCAGTATCATCTATAGATGATTTATGCGTAGTAAAATAACTCACTAGTTTGTATAAATGCCCGGATTGCTGGTTCATAGTCTCACTCGAAGCTGCACTTTCTTCAACCAGAGCAGTGTTTTGCTGGGTAGTTTTTTCTATTTCGCTGATAGAGTTATTGGCTAAGCCTATTCCTGAAGCTTGCTCTCTAGATGCTTCTGCTATGTCATTGACAAGCTGTGAAACATCACGCACACCTTCAACAATTTTTTCTAATGTTTTGCCTGACTGGTTTACAAGAGTAGTACCTTGTTCAACTTTGCTTACACTGTCTTCAATTAAACTTTTAATTTCTTTTGCAGCGGTAGCGCTGCGTCCGGCAAGGTTTCTGACTTCAGAAGCAACTACGGCGAAGCCTCTGCCTTGATCACCAGCACGTGCGGCCTCTACTGCAGCATTGAGTGCAAGCAGATTGGTTTGGAATGCAATTTCATCGATTACACTAATAATATCAGCGATGCGCATACTTGAGCTGCTGATTTCTTGCATTGCATTGACTGCTTGATTGACAACCTCACCTCCCTGGGTAGCATGCTCGCGTGTGCTAATTGCTAATTCACTTGCATGCTGGGCATTTTCGGCATTGTTCTTTACTGTGCTGGTCATTTCTTCCATAGAGTGAGAAGTAGTTTCTAGACTCCTGGCCTGGCTCTCAGTTTGCTGAGAAAGGTGCATATTCCCTCTGGAGATTTCCGCAATACCGTTGTTCAATGTATCAGTGCTGGATTTGATGTCGTCAACAATCTCAGTCAGTTTTTCTGCACAACTGTTGATAGAGGAGCTAAGTTCTTTAAATTCGCCATCATAGTCATCACTCATTCTATGAGTTAAATCACCCGCAGCAATGTTACTCATCACATCTTTTGCTTCATTTAATAATTTTTCAGTGGCGTGTTGTATAGCTTTTTCATATGTAATATCAGTCGCAACTTTAACGACCTTAAATAATTTTCCGCTAGTGTCTGTAATTGGGTTGTAAGTAGCCCTTATCCAAATTTTTTTGTTGTTATTGCCTAGTCTTTGATATTCACCAGAATCGAATTTTCCTTGATTGAGTTTCTCCCAGAAGTTTTTATACTCTGCGGACTTTTTATAATCTTTCTCAACAAATAGAGAATGGTGCTTACCAATAATTTCTTCCTCAGTATAGCCAGTTAAGTCCAAGAATAAATTATTAGCCTTTAATATATTCCCTTGCATATCAAATTCAATCATCGCCTGTGATCTGTCCATGGCTTCAATAATTGACTTATAGTCAGCATTGGCTTTTTCATGTTTGCGTAATTCAGTTACATTTTCCCATTCAAGTGTATTACCAATGTAATTTCCACGGTTATCCGTTTGGGCTGATACAGTAAGTGAGAAGGATAGGTCGCCAACTTGTATATCGGTATTGAACGGTAAATTGCTGGGGTTAGATAATAATGTGCGTTGCCGGCTTGGGTCTTTATGAAATTGATCGATACATTGGCCGACAATATTCTCAGCGTCAAAATTAGGCCAAATTTTCTTGAAGGTATCTAAGTTATCTTTAAGTAGTTTTTTTGTGCCGTGATTTACATAAGTAATCTTAAGATCACGGTCAATCATCATAATGGCAGTCTGAACACCATTAAGTGCGACTTTAAAGTTATTTTCTAATTGAATGCTATCAGGATTATTTTTGTTCCAGCCAAACATAATTTCATCCTTGAAAAATAAAATTTAGTAAAAATATTGAAATTATTTGTATTTTAAACCGCCAGTTAATAAGCAGTGAGTAATGTATCGGCGGAAAAAAAATTGTTTGATATCATTACTTGATTAAAATTAATAAATGATAAGAATAATTGTTAAAAATCTACAAATGGTAATTAAGTAAGAATAAAAGGATGGTTAATACAGCTTTTTATGCGTCTCTTGTGACTTATCTTTAATAATCCCTTGAGCAGTTCAGGGTTTAAATTGGTGCAATATAAGGTTTGTGTTGAGTTTAGTTGTAGTCAGTTAGAAAAACTGAGAGAGTCTGAGAGTTATAAAGTCGTCCTCTTTAAAGGAAGCAGTTAAAGACTCGTTACGTGCATTGGTAAATAGTTGACCTTCAATTTCAACTTTAAGCGAATCACCGATACGGCGTTCTGCCTCAACACGTAAGCTATAAGATTCATCTTCTAAATCGAAAATTCCACCGGCTAACAAGGAAGTATCCTGAATATCATTAAATGTATAGCGAGTACCTAAAAATAAATCATTTTCTAATACAGTGACAGGTGCAGCTATTTTATCGCGATCGTCATATAAATGTTCTAACAATACGCCTAAGTCAGCGTCGCTATCGCGAAACTGGAAAAATGTATATTCAAATCCAATCACACTAGCTGCAAAAGTATCGCCTTGACCTTCTCTTATAATACCTTCGAACTTCCATAACCATTCTTCATAAGTGTATTGTAGGTCTACACCTACTTGGTTGATGATTTCATAATGAGGGATTAAGCGTGTACCGCTAGTGTTGGGAACTAGGGTGGGTTCGCGGCCTGTACCGTAGAAGTAACTTAAGCCAATGTCCCAATCGCCAATGAAATGAGAGTAACGTGCAGCTAAATCTGTATGCCATTCTTCAGCACTCGACTCATATTCAGCCTCGTCTTCATCAACAACAAGTGCTGCACGCAGTCGACCATCATCTCCAGCAAATGTTCTTTCTCTGAAAAGAGGCAATACATAAAATGAGAAACGGCCATAGTTTTTTTGGATAGCAAGATTAATCATTGCCTGACCAAGGTAATCTTCTTCATCAATATTTTCTACCTGATCAATTTGATTCAATATGTTAACTAAGTGACGTGATTCTGTAACGCCCCAAAATTCACGGTTAACACCAACCAGCAGTTCCCACTCATCTTGGATGTATAACCAGTAGGCTTCTCTTATGTCAGCATGGGTACGATCATCATCTCGTGAGTCAATGCGTGCGAAAGGAATAAAGGAAATTTGATGGTCACCTTGTTCATAAATCCACTCAGGCTCTAAGATTAGTGAATTTTGTGCGCCATTAAATTGATCTGAAAACTGTGCATCATGAGGAAACCAGCGTGATTCCACTCCAGCAAAGCCAGAGAATTCAATCTCAGCATAAGTAGTATAGTGAATACATATGCTTAATAGTATTAACAAGCGACCAACATAATTAATTGACACGCTTTAGAACACCCTTAACAAAATCATTTTCAGTTAAACCAGTTTTAAATTCATAGTCTGAATAAATTAATTCAGTACTTTTACCAGTTTGATGATTAATCATGCTAAACATATGTGAGCGCCAAATGCCATCTTCATATTCACGATACTCATTGAGTTCTAGCGTTTTTAGCAATGCGTCTTTACGGTCATAAAAATCCAGCTTCCTTACCTGGAAAACTGTTTGGTCTACCCAGGCGATTTGTCTTGTGTAACCTGAATTTTCATAACGTGGGTAACGCTCGACAACATCGCAAGTTAATTCACCGCATGCCTCGCTGCGTAACCATTTATATGTGTATTTATTCAGCTCTGTTGATGTGAAATCTTCAAACGCAAATTCAGAGCCCACAAACGGGCCAGATTTATTGGTGGATGAAATTCTTTTTACTCGTTTTAGAGCCGGTAAGTATAACCACTGATTATCTGGGTCAAGAATCTGCGCATGTGACAATAATGCCGTGCCTTTAATATCACGCGGGCTATCAAATACCACCAGACTTCTGTCACCAATATTTTCGTCTTGAATTTCAAATGTTTTAATTTCGAGTGTACGTGATGACTCTTTGCCAGCAGCATTACGTAGTACCATTTTTAGTTTAACAATACTATCTGAAAAACCCCGGTCAGAGCGATCACTCCTGGCAGCAATCTCGAAACCTTTTTCTTCCAGATTTTCTTCTGCATATAAAGGAGTATTTAAAACTATACTTGCAGTAAACAGCCAAATATATTTACTGGCATATTTGTTTTTAAGAATACGCATGTTGAGTTCCTTGGTTAGATGATAAATTCTTTGCCTTCTTATTTTTATCTATTAATAAAAGTAATGCCGGTAGTAACAAGAAATCTAAAATGAGTGCTGCAACAATTGCTGTGGCTGTTAATATGCCTGATTCTTGATTGATTTTGAATGAAGATAGAGCGAGTACACCAAAGCCTGCAGTTAAGATAACAGTATTAATAGTAACGGCCTTGCCGACAGTATTAAGTGAATAGCGAATGGAGTCCTCAGTGCTTAATTCCTTTTCCCTGCGGCCGCGTAAATACTTTGTCAGTAAGTGAACAGTATCATCGACTACAATACCCAGAGAAGTCGCAGTCACTGTAGCGGCCGAAATGCCGATCATGCCCACACTGAGTGCCCATATGCCAAATGTGACTAATACGGGGATTGCATTGGGTATAATACTTAATAAACCTAGGCGAATACTTCTTAGTGACAATATTAAAATGATGGCAATCAGTGAAACTGCAATGGCATTACCACGTAACATGCTTTCAATGTTACGTTTTGCGATATAAGAAAACATTTGAGTCGGGCCGGTAGCGCTCGTCCACATGTACTCAGGCGCATTATCTTTCAGCCATTGTCTTGACTCTACAACAAATTCTCTAGTGCGAATAGTGTCAACGTCACCTAGAGTTGCGGTTATGCGTGAAGCAGACTTATCGACATTTATTCTATCGTTGAGGTCTAGGCCGTATGGAAGTGACAGTTCATACAATAATAAGTATTGCGCAGAAAGTTCAGTATCTTCTGGCAGACGGAAGTAACTCTCATCATCGCCATGCATATTCTTATTTAGGCGCTTAAATATATCAGTAATTGAATATACATGTTCTACATCGGGTTGTGCGCGCATCCATTTTGCAAATTCATCTAATTTTTGTAAATACTCAGGGTGGCTAATGCCACCTGGTTCTTTTGCCGCAATGGAAAATTCTACTGGATAAAATGCACCAAGATTTTTGATTGCAAAATCTGTATCCGTTCTGAACTTAATTGATTCATCAAAGTATTTTGTCCAAACGTCATTGAGTTGATTAGTAAATGCAAGCGCAGAAAAAATAATTGCTACAGAACCCATGCTGATGAGAATTGTTTTAGGTCTGGCGATAACAAAATTTGCGAGTTTGGTATAAAAGCTATTATTCCTTGAATCGTCACTAACTAGCTTAGCTTTCATAGGCATTAAGCTAACCAGTGCAGGCAAGAGAAATAATGACAATGCCCATGCACCGGCAATTCCTGCAGCAGTCATATTACCAAGATGGTGAAAGGGGGGTGAGTCTGAAAAGTTAAGCGCTAAAAAGCCGACAATGGTAGTAATACTGGTAATTGTTACGGCCAGGAAATTAATGCGGATGGCTTCAACTAATGCTTTGCTTTTTTCAACTCCTGCACTCATAAGCTCGCGCATTGAAATTAAGATATGAATACTGTCAGCAATCGCTAAGGTTAAAACAATGGTAGGTGCAGTGAGCGAAACGGGTGTTAATAGAATACCCATCATTCCTCCTGCGCCTAGCGCTATCATAGTGGATAAGATAATTACCGCTAATGTTGCTAGAGTGGCACTGATAGAACGTAGTGATAGGAAAGTAATAGTGAGTAATACGCCATACATGATCGGCGTTAGTGTCTGCATGTCTTTAATGCCAGATTCGGCAAACGAATTATTCAACATGGACACTCCGCTTAATGCGATATTGATGTCTGGATAGTCTTTTTCTATGCCAGTAACAATTTTGCGTGCATGAGCAGCAGCAGTAGGAACTTCTATTAAATCTTTTTCCGGGTATTGCAGTACAACATTAATGCCTGTGGTATCTGCATCATGTGAAATTAAAAAATTATTAAGTAATGGTTCTTTTAAAGCGATATCAACTTTTTCATTTAATACTTGGGCGGGTAACCGTTTGCCGTTTTTAATTAAATCTTCAACTGTAAGGTCGTCACCGTCTGCCCATGTGTGTTGAAAGTTGGTAATAGAATCTACACGTGTTGCATAGGGGATTTGCCATGCTTCTTCAGTAATACGTTCAGCTATTTCTGAAAGTACGCCGTCAAAACGTTTTTCATCTTTGGATTGGATAACAAATAAGAAATTATCACTTTTAGTATAAGTTTTTTGAAATTCTTCAAATGCAACTAAGTCCGGATTGTCTCCTGAGAAGAACACACGATAGTTAGTAGCAAAGTCTAAACTTCTTGCATGACTAAAAATAAAACCAACAATGAGTAAGCTTAAAAATATTGTCAACCAGCGATGACGTATTACCCATGAACTCCATTTAATGGCAAAGCTATCTATTGCACGTGTAAATTTATCCACATTTGCTCCCGCGTTTGGAATTAACTAGTAAATTTTAAATTTGTAAAGATGTTAAGTATTCGACTAAGCCACGTGTATATTCAGTAAAACTAGCTGGCTGTTGAGCATTCTTTGCTATCCCGATGGCACCTTGTAATGTAGCAATAATGAGTGTTGCAATATGCTTTGGATTTGTTTGCTTCTTCATGTATCCACTTTCTTGGCATCTTTGAAGCGCGGTTGTTAAATGTGTTTTCCAATCAGAATAAATTGTTTCAATTCTTGCGCGAAAGCCTTCATCAATAGCTGACATTTCTTGTGCTAGATTATTAATCGGGCAACCATGTTTTACTGATTCGCAATCTAAAAATTCACCAGGGGAATTGAGCATATCGATAACGGATTGCAAGGGATTGCCACTATTTATAATAGGCATCCAGATTTCAGTTTTTACTTCTGTTAATGATTCGTCGAGTACCGCATAGCCTAATTCTTGCTTAGTAGCGAAGTGGTGGTAGAAGCAACCTTTGGATATGTCTGCCTGTTTGAGAATATCGCCTAGTGAAGTTGACTGAAAGCCGTTTTTCAGAATTTCTTCAGCCGCAACCATAAGTATTTTGTTACGCGTAGACGCAGCTTGAGTTTCTCGATTAGGAGACATGTCAGTAATATACAGACCAACTGGTCGGTATGTCAAGAGCTGGTCAACACTAGTCCAATAATGTGTCATAGTCGTTATGCAAATGCTCGTCAGTTAATAATGAAAATAAATAAAGGGGAGGCGGCAATGAAAAAGTTACTGGTATGTTCACTAACAATTTTTATTGTGTGGACCATAATTGATTTTATCGTGCATGCTATCTATCTCGAAGAATACTATTTGCAAACGGCCGATTTGTGGCGCCCACAAGAAGAAGCGAAAATGTTTCTCAATGCTGTGGTAGTGTTGATTGCTGCGGTTATTTTTACTTTGATCTATTTAGTGTTGGTGTCCCGAAAATCACTTGGCTCGGCATTACTTTATGGTTTATTGCTTGGTATCAGTGCTGGCATTTCTATCGGTTATGGTTTTTATGCGTTTATGCCAATTCCTTATCACATGGCAGCAACATGGTTCCTGGTAAGTGCCGGCGAAGGCCTCATTGCGGGGGG
>JANQKJ010000301.1 GCA_028281205.1 Gammaproteobacteria bacterium | reverse complement strand
TATGCAGGCGAGTAGTAATGCCAACTTCTGCAAAGCAAATCTGCAAGTGTCACAATTTATGTTATCCGTGGCAAATTAGGAGCAGAAACTACCGAAGGTCTAGTATTACCAGTAAAAGTTTTGTTAAAACTACATTTGACATGCCAACGCTGATAACTATAATAAGAGTTGTCAAAAGTCAATATATATACCAAGTAAATATGCAGGCGAGTATTAATGCCAATTTCTGAAAAGCCAATCTGTAAGTGTCACCATTTAAGTTATTCGTGGCTAATTAGGAGCGGAAACTAGTGAATGTCACGTATTACCAGTAAATGATTTGTAAAACCTACATCTGACATGTCAACGCAGATAACTATAATAAGAGCAAAACACAAGCGAGAACACATACTACTAAACTAATTACTTAGGTATAATCCTCATTATGATAGGGTTGCTTCCTTAGCAATGCCACACTTAGGCGCCATATCCAAACGGCAACACAAACTGGGTGCTGGACTTAGCCCAGTTGGCACTCTAGACAAAGCCCAAATGGGCTTCCTAACACACCAACTGGACTTGCAATGGCAGAGGCACAAACAGCTGCGATGTCAGTTTTACCGATTGAACATTAATAAGTTTTAAATGCGCATGAGCCCAAATGGGCTTGAAGTGAAACTGGATTGAATTGAGTTTGTAAATCTCAAGCCCATGTGGACAAAAGCCATTAAATCAAACTCTGCGGTTCCAACTGGGCCTTGTCGAGTATGAAACACAGTACTTGCTGAAGCGCGTTTGGACTATATTCATTTCTAGGTTCTCTAGGCCCAACTGGGCATGGCCCATTTTGCGTATGCAGTAGTCCATTTGGGCTCTGATGTGCCAGGACAGCTCTGTAGACAATAAGGCGCGTTTTTTCAGCTAGAGTTTTAGCAAATAAGTGCAAATAAAATTTCGCAGTGGTATTGACCAACACTTCGTTACCCACCTAGAGACTATTGCTAATAAACTCTGCATAATCCGAGTTAACCTGTAAATAAACACCAGATTTCAGATTATCTGTGTATTTGAGAAGGCATAACAACAACTAATCCTAATCGGGGTAAACTAGGTATCAGTCAAGTGATCACTAACAATATGTTCATTAGTTTATCTGTGAAGGATTGAGAACACTGAATATCAGTATTAGAAGATATATTCTCAGGTACAGAAAATAATATTTTTCCAGCTGACGTTAGAAAGCCAAAAATGAAGCAAATTGTCGTACATCAGGTCGCAGACTATTGATTATGATTAACTTCTTACAGGTTTAATCATTTTTGAACTGAGCTGCGAACTAGATAAACGGTGACAAAAAGTTATCAGTGTTTGAAATAATTATGTGTTTACAATAATTTTTGCGCTCTTTGTTGCAATCCCATATTAGCTAACATGTTAATATAATACCTTTCCAGTACTCAAAATACCTTTTCGGCGAATCAGTGATCGGTACTGACCTTAGTGCTACCTATCGTATTCAATCAGATACCAGCTTGGAAGTGTCATCCTACCGAATCAGCTGCCCACGTATTTTTGTTTTCAGCGAAAGATATTTATCTGTTTTACTATATGGAAGTGCTTAAAGTCGTGGATGTGTCGATTAACTCCTGGGTAAGAAATGCCCTGTGTCATTTTTCCGAAAATTTTAGTATAAGATAAATGGTGTATTTAGACCTATGTTCCAGTCATAAGTCCCAGCAAAGCCACAGATTTTGTTTGTCTAAACTTCAAGCCTAAGGTTTGCATATGTCAGTTTAGGTTACATCCTTTGAATAGGCATTGCTTGGCCTCCAATACCGCTAATCAGTGCCATGCTCAAACGTAACATTTTCATCATCTTATATTTTAAAAGTGATAACATTTTGTTATCACCGGATGTTGATTCTGTTGTGCTGGATATCTGGTTGGAGCCTGTATGCAATCGTTAAGAGAAAAATGTTCAGCGAATTCATGAGCTGAAACGCCATGATTATCTGTTTTGTGGCTACCTAACCATTCTGCGTGATGACAGTTGTAAGCACCAGTCAAAGCTATCCTAGCGCTACGGTGCAAGTTGTTTATATGCTCGATGTCTAGGGATAGTTCTGCATATATATCATCACCGGTGTTCGGTGGTCGGTATAAAACGCAGATAAAGATCCACGAATTCGAAATTTTGATTTTAAGCCACATATACTCGAACAAAGCCGACGATTTGTGTAAGGAAGCCGCTGTGTCATTCTGAATTTAAATAGCAGTGCCACCGCCATTACCTTCTGGTCTATCTCGTCTTAGTAGGGTATAATTATCAATTTTAACTACTACATCAACTATAGTCGGTTTCAGCCTTGTAGAACCCAATTTAGATATTTTTGCTAGTATTTTTGGAATGTTTGTAGTCAATGAGTAGTGAATTGAAGTGATTTTTCGCACTGTTAGAATATTGTTATCCATTTTAGTTTTGTTTTTATAATTTATAACTTATTCCGCCCGGTCAAAATCAAAAAATTTCAATTTCCCTATACCTATGCTTTTAAAACCTGAGCTTGAAGTTGCTAAAGTTTAATTTCCATATACGTATGTTGTTATAACTTGAGCTCAAACTGGTATAAAAATTTAATTTTTAAGCAGTTCTTATTTCACCCAGCTGTAGCTTATTGTCATGCTGGTGCGTTCAGATTGAT
>JANQKJ010000300.1 GCA_028281205.1 Gammaproteobacteria bacterium | reverse complement strand
CCGCGGCTGGCTCATGTCGTACTCCTGATGAAATGGATTCTGATAAGCCGGTGATACTGACTATGGAAATCGGTTGGTTCAGTCAAGCCATGGGGAATTGCGTAGAAAATATCGGCAGAAAAGCCATTCGCCTACAGTGCGATCTTGGTGATGATTTACCATACGATAAAGCTAGAGAGATCTTACAAAACGATACTGACCATAACATTAAAATGGTCATGGCACCGCAAAATGAAACCGCTGCTGGTGTAACAACTGATCCAAGTAAGATACGTGCTTTATTGGATGAACTAAATCACCCTGCACTTGTTGTCATCGACGGTATTTCTTCCATTGGTTGCATGCCATCTAATATGACAGAAATGGGCATGGATATGTTAATTGGCTGTAGCCAGAAAGGTTTAATGGGCACACCTTCTATAGGCATGATTACGCTTAGCCCTAAAGCAGTAGAAAGGATTAAAGAATCAGAGAAAAAGTTAAAAGATGCTGGAGCAGCATTAGGTCAGCACTACCTTAACCTTGGCAAGATAATTGAAGCCATGGACACGCATGGTCTGCATATTGAAACACCGAGTAATTACTCTCAATTTGCAGTAGCGTTAGATTCAATTGCAATCGAAGGTATTGATCGCGTTTGTGAACGTCATAAAGAATGTTCAGATGTTTACCGTGCGGCCGTACAAGCTGCCGGTTTTGAGCTGGTCGCAAAAGATTTGAATACCGCCTCGAATGCAGTTACGGCCATTAAAGCACCTGATGGTTATGGTGAGAAAGAGATCATGCACGTATTAATGATCATGTTCTACAAACATGCTGTAGAGGCCGCGGCGATTCCTGGCTACCCAGATATGGGTTGGCGTCTGTGTGCCACTGGTGGTATCCAACCACAACACGCACTAATGGCATCCATCGCGTTCTTAAAATCAGCCGAAGAAGCAGGCATCCCGGTTGATGCTGATAAAGGAATAGCAGCTGCATCTAAAAAGTATGCAGAAGTTGTTCAGTATCATCGTCCTCTTCCAGGAATCGATGTTTACGGCAGATAAATCTAAATCTGTTCGAATTATTTAAACTTTTAAGAAAGGACACTTTAAAGAGTGTCCTTTCAACAAGATTCTTACCTCTCAGCGCCGGCTAAAAACGAAGTATTCCTGATATCAATTAAGAAGCTGCTACCAAATTTTAAAAATAAATGCCAAAGCAGCAATACTAATCCATAAACTCTCAATAGCCACTATTGCTATCCGGCAGCAAGCGAGTTTTAGAACTAAAAATAGAGGCTTTTAATTTCTATATCAATACTGTCGCAGACACTACAATATGTTTGCTTTTCACATTAATATCTTTACCTCGAATAATATATCTAACAGAAATTATGGATGTAAAAGTTTTTTTAACTGTATTTGGTGCTATCTTCATTGCTGAGCTAGGAGACAAAACTCAATTAGCCACATTACTATTTGCTGCGGATAAAGAAGTAAATAAATTTACAGTATTTTTCGGGGCATCTTTAGCATTAATTTTAACAACAGCACTCGGAGTATTGGCTGGAGGTGCCATAGCCAGCTATGTAGACGCAAAGTATCTACATTATATTGCTGGAGCAGGTTTTATAATTATAGGCATATATACATTGATTAATGCTTAGATTTTTATAAATAGTTCAATAACAGTATCAAAGAGTATTAAGCAATAATTGCGCATTTTGATCCCAGGGAGACACTTGAGTGAGTATCTTGGCGTAATGTTTTGCCTTAAAATTTTGCCCAATCTTTTGATGATAGTTTATCAACGCGTATAGTACATCGCGGTCTGCAGGGCGCTGTTCATGCGCATGCTCCAATATTGAAATTGATTGATCTGTTTTTCCTTGTGCATCGAGTGTTATTGCATAGATATAGTTAAAACGAGTATTGTTAGGCTCTAACTCAATAGACTTTCGTAATGATCGAAGCGCTGACTCTAAATTTTGTTGGCGTATATACAATAATCCTAAACTATGATGCGCTAAACCAGATTCTGGTTGTATATTAATTATTTCATTTAAATAAAACCTTGATTTTTGATCATCATTTTGCGCACGATACAAATCAGCCAAATTGATATATGCAGGCGCATAGGTGGGGTCAATTTCGATTGCCTTCTTATAGGCTGATTCAGCCTTATTGAATTCTTGCATGCGAGAATATAAGGCCCCTAGATTGGCATGCGCTTCCGGACGTTCAGCATTAATATGCTGAGAAGCGATATAACCCTCAATGGCACTATCAAGTTGACCCAGAATAGATGAATCTTTTATAAAACTGCGAGAACCTGCCAATGCACGACCTGCCTCAATTTTTATAATATTCAAGTCGTCCGACAATAGATGAATAAGCAAGTCGGTTTTCAACTCTGCCGGCAAACTATCAGTAACTCCAATCGCATTTAACCTTACAAGCTCGTTATCATCATATAATAGAGTTTTAATAACAGACACTGTGTCAGGACTCAAATAACCTTGTAAGGTTGCCGTAGCAGTTGCCCGCTTAATTGCTGCTTGTGAAGTATCATTGAGAAACTTAGTGAGTAAATCACTAGCACCTATATGACCCTGTCTACCAGCATGAACAACCTCACCATAGCTTAATACTTCTTTGCGTGTACTATGCGGGTACCATTTATGAATATTATCTGCAGCCCATTGATTGCTTTGATTTTCATGACATTGAGTACAGCCATTAGGCACACCCAACTTTATAGACAGATCCGGTCTAGGAATAGGAAAACTATGGTCAGCCCGATCATCAACACTCATATAAGTTTTTTCAGGCATATGGCAAGCTGTACACTGTGCACCTTCGCTTCCTACTGAATGAAAATGATGCTTCGGAGTATCAAACTTGGTAGCAAGATGGCAAGAACTGCAAAGATTATTGTCTTGCGCTTTTAATTGCAAAGAATGTGGATTATGACAATCTGAACAAGTAACTCCCTCTTGATACATTTTACTCTGCAAAAAGGAGCCATACACAAATACTTCATCATCAATTTGTCCATCCGTATGATATAAACCTTGTTCTAATATTGCAGGTACATGTGACTTTATTAACTTATCACCATAATTATACTTACTTTGATGAGCCGCACGACGCGAATGGCATAATGCACATGTCTCTATTTCGTTCCAAGATTCTCTCATTAGTGAACGGGCAGCAATACCTGAGCTTGGATTCATTATCCAAGTAGAATCATTTTCCAAGTTAACAGCTAAACCATTAGTTATTGTTTCTCTCTCAGACTTCTCCAATTTAGACCAAACAATATGACTTTCTCCTGGTCCATGACAAGCTTCACAACCCACATCGATTTCTGACCAAATTGTTTGATATTGATTTGTTGCTTTATCAAAGTTTTTTTCAAGATTGGTGGAATGACATTCCGCGCACATGAAATTCCAATTTTGATTTAACTTAGTCCAGTGCAAAGGATCATCAAATGTTATTTGATTATCAGGATAAAGATGGAACCATCGCTGACCACCCTCTTCTTCAGTACGCGAGTCCCATGCTATTGACAAAGCTTGCAAACGACCATCACTAAACTCGATTAAATATTGCTGTAATGGATACACACCGAAAGTGTATTTAATTTCAAATTTATTGAGATTTCCCTCAGCATCATCGGTTTCTACGAAATACTTACCTTGTTCATTAAAAAAAGTTGAAGTGATGTCAAAATAGTTAAATGTTTTGTTGTTAAAATCGCCAAGTATTGATTCCGCACTTACATGCTGCATGGCTAAATCGTGATGCGAGTGCTTCCACTGTTGATATTCTTTTAGATGGCACTCAGAACATACCTCACTGCCAACAAAATTTTCTGCCATAGTTAAGACGTTACAGAAATAGCAAAATATCACTATTAAAAGTTGGCGACAGCGAAATTTGCTTATAATTGTTAACACTTTTAAAAATGATAGTTAAATACTGCGCTAAACTATCAAAATATTTATCAGATTAAAGCTATCTCAGCAAAACATAAGATAAAAGGCATAAATCATATACCCATTCTGTGACCGTAATCTCGCAGATTTTCGACTAAATAACTGCACTAAATAAAAAAACGGCGGTTCACATAAACCGCCGTTAAAATGAAAAAAGAATAAATATTCTTTTAACGCTCTTTGGAAAGCATTCTAGGCTGCCGGTTCAGTGTCCTGAAGCTGCTCACCATTAAATTTACAAATCCTACCATTCTGATAATAGGTTGCACGCTTGGAAATACTATTAAGTTTTCGGCAAAGTCTGTAAAAGTTTTTGCGCTGTTTTCTATTCATTTCAGAAATGGTTAACGCATCATCTTCTAACTCATCTGCTTTGAGGTCGTAGAACTCTAACTCAATAACATGCTCATAGATATCTGTTTTTTCATTCAAACAATCTTCAGATGGTAATGCTGAGCTGTCAGGCCTGCATACAAAAAAGTTATTCTCATCTAGCTTATTGAATGCAATTAAACTGTAACGCCCGTTACTGATAGCACGTGCCCCTGATCCAAACGGCCCTGGCGCACCACTTCCAATTGGATTTGTGCCTCCAACTGTAGCGGTTGCCGGCCATTGTTCAGAAATATTAACCCAACGTTGGCTTTTACCGCCATACAATGTTCTTAAAAAACTAAATGAGGAACCACGTGTTTTTCTAGGCTGCTTAATCTTCATGATTTGAAGAACTGTGGCATAAATATCAGTTACATTTACTTGATCATTTTTCCACTTGTTTTTCACATAGCCAGGTCCTGCAAATACAAAAGGCACTTCCCTGCCAGCACGGTAAACTGTAGCTTTACTCTTTGTAGTATCAATTGGTAGTTCTGTAACGCTAAATACAGGTCCTCCACCTTGAGTACCATTATCACCTACGAACATGACATATGTATCTTTTAAATCCACATGTTCGAGTAAGCGCGCCATTTGGACATCCATATAGGAAACTAAGCCCTTAAATGCTGCAACTCGTTGAGCTACCGCTCTTGGACTAGCATTGGGTGGTGGCCCTGGCGCTCTTGTACCTACATCAGGATACAAAGTTGGGCCATACGTATCTAAATCATTGCGAATGTCATCTACAGTTAGTCCTAAGGCATCAAGGTCATTAAAAGCTGCGATGATCTGAACTATTACTTCTTTATGAGTAAATTTATCCAGTGTACGCCAACCTCCTGCCTCACCAGAATAATCTGCTGGCGGAGTTGTATCCCATGGACCTGGTGGTACTTCATATTGGAAGTGCGGTGCAATGGCACTGTATTCAATGAAATAGGGTTTGCGTTTTTGCTTTGCTTCTTTGATAAGTTTGATAGCACGC
>JANQKJ010000277.1 GCA_028281205.1 Gammaproteobacteria bacterium | reverse complement strand
GTTTCAAGCAACTCTTTAAATGATGTGCGCAATTATTTTTCTAAATTAGACTTCTCCTTAAGTGAGTCAAAATTTGTTGCCGACGAGGGTCTTAAGTTGCTTGGCGGACGCTATTGTTCTATCCAAGGTGAAGCTGCAGCTCAATTACATATGCAGGATAAAAACACGGGTGATATTCAGATGGTTTACCAGGCGCCGTATAATAAAGAACTGTTTCGCGATTTACCTAAACTGCAAGAAGGTCAGGTACCAGTGCGACATTTCGTTAATGGAATTGCCGTTGATGTGTGGGTAGAGAAAGGTATTTTATTTGCGCGTTCTTTTAATTATTAGTTGTTAAAGTGCTGCAAACGCAGTTTCAGCTTTATCAAGAGTGACATTAATATCATCGATAGTATGTGCTGCTGAGACAAATCCTGCCTCATAGGCAGATGGTGCTAAATAAACACCATGATCTAGCATGCTGTTGAAAAACTGATTAAATTGTTCAATGTTACACTGCGTAACTTGGTCGAAAGTAGTGACTTTCTTTTCTTTTGTGAAGAAGAAACCAAACATACCACCAGCACAGTTGACACTAAGAGGAATACCCTGCTGGTCTGCGCGAACAACCAAGCCTTGTGCAAGTTGTTTAGTATTCTTGCCTAGTTCATCATAAAAGCCAGGATTACGAATTAAGTTTAAAGTCACAATTCCCGCTGTCATGGCGATAGGGTTACCCGATAGTGTGCCTGCTTGATACACAGGGCCATTGGGTGCAAGATGATCCATAACTTTTTTACTGCCACCAAAAGCACCAACAGGCATGCCACCACCAATAACTTTTCCGAGTGTGGTTAAATCGGGTGTCACTTTGTAAAGCTCTTGTGCACCACCCAGTGCCACTCTAAAACCTGTCATAACTTCGTCAAAGATGAGCAAGCTACCATAACGTTGAGTGATACTACGTAATCCCTGTAAAAAACCTTCCACTGGAAGTATACAATTCATATTGCCGGCAATTGGTTCTACTATGATGCAAGCAATTTCATCTCCACATTCAGTAAATATTTTTTCAGCTGCATCAAGGTCATTGAAAGGTAAGGTAAGGGTATGTGCTGCCAGTTCAGGAGGCACTCCTGGTGAGCTTGGTGTGCCAAATGTTAGTGCGCCTGAACCGGCTTTAACTAGCAAAGAGTCAGCATGTCCATGATAGCAGCCCTCAAATTTAACAATCTTAGAACGACCTGTATAACCACGTGCTAAGCGAATAGCGCTCATAGTTGCTTCTGTGCCTGAGCTGACCATGCGTACTTGTTCAATGGAAGGTACAAGTTCACATACAAGCTTTGCCATTTCGGTTTCTAAAGTTGTTGGTGCGCCGAAACTTAGTCCGTCTACTGCAGCTTCTTGTACAGCCTTAATTACTGTTGGATGTGCATGACCTAAAATCATCGGTCCCCATGAGCCAACGTAATCGATATATTTCTTGTCTTTTGCGCTATAAACATAAGCACCAGAGGCGCGGTTAATATAAACAGGATTACCGCCAACAGCCTTAAATGCACGTACTGGAGAATTAACTCCGCCAGGAATATATTTTTGGGCTTCTTCAAATAACGACTGCATGGATTCCATAGGAGATATCCTTACGTAGGGTAATAAAATGATTGTACGGCCTGGTGGCAGCTTTATTGTTCAGCGCGGCATTATAACCTGCCGCTGAATTTTGTTCGCGGCGTTGTACGGATTATGTGCATTAAATACTGCATGAGATGAGGCAAATAGATCGGCACCAGCTTTAATCACATGTCGGACATTGCGATGATTGATCCCACCAATGGCACATACAGGAATAGACAGACAACGTTTTGCTTGTGAAATAACCGACAAAGGGCAACGTGGTGCTCCAGTCTTGGTCATTGAAGGGAAAACGCTACCAAAAGCTACATAATCAGCGCCTTGTATTTGTGCGCGTATGGCATTATGTACATGCTTGTAACAAGAGATACCAATTAAATAATTATTGCCTAAATATTTGCGTGCGCTCCTTAATGATGAATCCTGTTGCCCCAGGTGGACGCCATCAGCGTTTATTTTACGTGCAAGCGATACGTGATCATTGATAATTAATAAAGCACCATGATAGTGGCAGACTTCGCGCAGTGCTATTGCGTACGGTAATAGTTCGTCTGCGGATAAAGTTTTTTCTCTTAATTGAATAATTTTAGCGCCAGCTAAAATTATATTTTCAACACGTTCTGGCCACTCATGATGGGAATAATGTTTGCTGTCAGTAAGCACGTATAATCCATATAACATCTATTACCTCACTGGCAATGAATGCGTTTTGGAATCCACTGGCCTTGGCCAATGGGCTGTGCAGTTTGTAAGGATTTATAAGTAAAATCTTGTGCCTGCTTGGCAGCCTGTTTGATAGTGAAATTTTGTGCCAGAAAGCATGCTAGTGCACTACTTAGGGTGCATCCACTGCCATGGTATTGTTGTGGTAATCGTGGATAAGTGTAATTTTCTAACAAACCAGTGTTTGCTAATAAGGTGTTATGTACTTGTTCAGATTTGCTATCTGCGCCTGTAGCCAGCACATATTCAGGACCATACTGACATAACTTGGAAGCTTCTACTGTTCCTGTTGTCGTTTCATTTAATAGAGTATTAATTTCTTTAACGTTAGGTGTTATCACACTGACATGAGGAAGTAAGTGGGATTTTATTACCTCTATAGTTTTGGCATGAGAAAATTGACCGCCATAACTGGCGGCAAACACCGGATCATAGATTATTGGCATAGCAGGTAGTTGTTGAACAAGTGTGGCTATGCATGCTGCGATGGTTTCATTGGGGATTACACTGATTTTGCATGCTGATATGTTTACGTCTTTAAACAAGGCATAAAACTGTTGTTTCAGGATGTCTGAGTCGATAGCATGCACTGAAAAGGCAGCCACCGAGTTCTGTACTGTCAGGCAGGTGCTAATTGGTAGAGCATGTCCACCACAGCCAGCAATGGCTTCTATATCTGCTTGCAGGCCTGCGCCACCAGACGGGTCTAGCCCAGCAAAACAAAGCACTGCAGGACGGGAATTTTCTGTTTGCATAGGTATAATAGCTCGACTTGATTCGTTCAGTGTATCACGCGAAAAATTAAACCAATGGAATAACAAAAAAGGAACAGGAAGTGTATAAAAAATATATGTGTGTCATATGTGGATGGATTTATGATGAAGAAAAAGGTGCACCAGAAGATGGTATTGAGCCTGGTACAAAGTGGGAAGATATTCCTATGAACTGGCAGTGCCCCGAATGTGGTGCAATTAAAGATGATTTTGAAATGGTTGAAGTAGCATAAATACTAATCGTTTAGACATATCAATACAAAGGCAGACTCGCCAGTCACGTCACAGCAAATAATCAATCAAATAATAATATTTTCAAAAAAATAATAGGATAAAGTATGACAGCGCTTATCTGTGGTTCGTTCGCTTATGACAACATTATGGTCTTTCAGGATCAGTTTAAAAATCATATCTTGCCGGACAAAGTACATATTCTTAACGTATGTTTCTTAGTACCTGACATGCGCAGGGAATTTGGTGGCTGCGCAGGAAATATCGCCTATAACCTGAAGTTGTTAGAAGGTAACGGTAAGCCTATGGGCACTGTGGGAATGGATTTTGGACCATATTCTCAGTGGATGGATGAAATTGGTGTCAGCCGCGATTATGTCACTGAAATTGATAACAGTTATACTGCGCAGGCATTTATTACTACTGATTTGGATGACAACCAAATCACAGCATTTCATCCAGGTGCGATGAACTGTGCTCATGATATCCAGGTCCCCATTAATGACGGTATTAGTCTTGGGTTAATTTCTCCTGATGGGCGCGATGGTATGATTCAACATGCCGAACAATTTGCCAATTCCAATATTCCTTTTATTTTCGACCCCGGCCAGGGACTGCCAATGTTTGGTGCGGATGAACTAAATACATTTTTGGAGCAAGCTACTTACGTTACTGTTAACGACTATGAATCTCAGCTTATGCAGGAGCGCACCGGCTTGTCTGAAGGTGAGATGGCTGAAAGGGTTGATGCGCTAGTTGTTACCCGAGGTGCGGAGGGTTCTGCTGTTTACGCGCAAGGTAAGAAGATTACTATTCCTGTCGTTGTAGTAGATGACCTGAGAGATCCAACAGGTTGTGGGGATGCGTATCGTGCAGGATTAATTTATGGCTTAATGAATGATATGGATTGGGATACAACTTGTCGTATTGCGTCACTTATGGGTGCGATAAAAATTCAAAGTCATGGCACGCAAAATCATTCATTCTCATTGGCAGAGTTTAAAGATAAGTTTAAGCAAGAGTTTGATAGGGATTTGTAAACATATTCACTTATAGTCTAAAAAGCCACTCTCTATTTGAGTGGCCTTTTAGTTTGGAATATTTGTTTGCTTGAGATTTTAAGCAGCAGTAGTGCTTTTTCTTCTGAATGCACTTAATCCAAGTAATCCGCCCAGCATCAGCACTATCGCACCGGGAACAGGGACTTTGGATATATGAATGTTATCTATAAAGTGGCCGGTTGTGTCGTTGCCAGCTTGTCCGGAGATAAATGCTAGTACTTGTGAGCTGGCTGTTGAGTTGAAGACAAATTCAAATAGCGTCCACTCTCCAACTATATGTGAACTGATAGTTTCATCTAAGTCGCCTACCTGAACGGAAAACACTCCGTCGCCAGAGTCACGTTTTCGTGCCCAGAAACTTAGTTTATGTAACTCATATTCCCAGGTGTGGAATTGTTGCTCAACCCTAAATGGATCTTGTTGTGCAGGATCAGCGTTGAGCTCTATATGAAACTCTCCTTGTTGTGAAATTACACCTAGTAAGCCAGAAGCATGAATTTCAATACTATTGACACCTGTCCATCCAAGTATGCCATCGCCATTAGGATAGGCGTCAAAGCCACCCGGGGCAGGAGGCATGGTGCCAGCTTCAAACTCCTCAAAACTTCCATTTGTAATAAGGCTGGCGTTTGCCTGCAGGCTAGCTATACCTAAGGTTAGGCAGATAATAATTAATTTATTCATGAGTGTTGACCTCTGGTCTATAAAGTAAAAAAGCCACCTGATAAAAATATTAGGTGGCTTTTAAATATTTAAGTATTGTTTATAGAGTTATGCAGAGACGGACTCTTTTCTCCTGAATGCACTTAGGCCTAGTAAGCCTCCCAGGAGCAACACAGCTGCACCGGGTAATGGCACTTGAGATACATGGACATTGTCGAGGAAATGACCAATAGTATCTTTGCCAGACTGTCCTGATAGGAAGGAGAGTGTTGTTTCAGCACCAGTGGCCGTAAAAACAAACTCAAATAATGTCCAGGCGTCAACAACATGTGTGTTGATTTCTTCATTTAAGTCTCCTGCACTAACAAAAAATGACCCATCATCACCTTGTCGCTTTTGGGCGTAAAAGCTTAGTTTGTAAATAGCATCCTGAACGGTGGCAAAGGATTGCTCGAGACGGAATGGGTCTGGTTGTGTTGGGTCTGCGTTGAGTTCAGCGTGGAATTCTCCATCTTGCGATGTATTACCAAGAAATCCAGTAGGGTGGATTTCTATACTGTCGAATCCTGTCCAGCCTGGTAATGTTGAATATACCCCGAAAGTGCCGGGTGCCGGTGGAGTTTGTAAACCAAACTCTTCGAAGCTGCCATTTGTTATGAGATTCGCGCTCGCTTGGAAACTAGCGAGACTTAATACTAACAGCATGCCTAAATTGAATAATTTTTTCATTTTGAAGTTTGTCCCCTGAATGTAAACGAAACATACTAAATACCCGACGAATGATAACTTATTGTGAAATAAAAAGTTAATTTGTTTTATATATTATTAAAAACTTTATAAGCAAAAATTATGTTTAAAAGGCTTGTTAAGTGTGAGTTATTGGCAATGCCTCAAATATAATTAACAACACCGAAAACTATAAATTTGAAAATAGCTCTGTAATAAACTCACTAAAAAACAGTTCGTTATAGATTTTACTAGCTGCTTTGTCTAAAGAATTTTCATTAGTTTTATTGCGAGTATGTTTTGATTTTTTACATTAAGTCTTGCTGACAAGTGTACATTAGAAAGTTTTTTGTGATGGAGTTCACAAATTTATAACTAATTAATATAGAGTAAATTTAAAGACCTACTTGGCTATTTTTTCAAAGGCAATTTAATCAGTCTTGTGAGACTGGATATTGATATGGAAAGATTGATAAAAATGAACAAAATATATACGTTACTTGCCTTGCTGAGTGTGCTGGGGTTAGTTGCCTGTAGCCCGGAAGTGGGTAGTGAGAAGTGGTGTAGTCAGCTTGATGCCAAAGCTAAGGGTGATTGGACCATGAATGAAGCTACAGATTATACAAAGCACTGTTTGTTTAAGTAGCCTGTTGCCGATAGCTTAACATCTACTTTAGTAGTCACTAATTGTAAGCAAAGTATTTTTATCATGTTCCCGCAGCACAAATTGTTAGCGTTTTTCTTAATAATAAACTGCTTGTTTATCTTACAAGCATGTTCTGAATCTAATTCCCTAGTACCGATACCACATGATGGCGTGATTCTCGCTTTTGGGGACAGCTTGACGGTGGGTGTGGGTGTCTCTGAAGAGTCGAGTTACCCAGCAATACTGGCGGCCTTAAGCGCCAGGCAAGTTATATCCTCAGGAGTATCGGGTGAAGAAACTAGTCAAGGCGTAAAGCGGCTGGCTGGAGTGTTGGATGAGGTGCAGCCTAATTTGGTTGTTTTATTGCAGGGCGGTAATGACATTTTGCGCAATAGAAGCACCCGTCAAATCAAGAGTAATCTCGCTAATATGATTGAAACAATTCAAGCACGGCAGATAGATGCTGTCTTAATCGGTGTGCCTGAAAAAAAACTATTTTCAGATGTGGCGCCGTTTTATGAAGAATTGGCTAGTGAATACAATTTAGTATTTGCTGATGATTTATTGTCCGGTCTGCTACGTAATAATGAATACAAGTCTGATGCAGTGCATTTAAATCAACGTGGATATCGGTTGCTGGCTGAATCTATTCATGAATTGCTTGTCAAATATGGCGCACTTAATAACTAATAAATCTTTGTTTTTAATTCACTCGCGTATTTTTAAATCTATGATGAATTTACTTAAAGCTTCCGTGCTTAGTTTTATTATTGTGTCTGGATTTTCTTCAATTGTTTATGCTTGCGAAGATGAATCTCGTCAAATGCAGGTGACAGCAACGGCATACACATCTTCAGTAAGAGAAACAGATTCAACTCCAACCATTACTGCCTGGGGAAATAAATTGAGACCGGGTATGCGTGTACTTGCTGTATCGCGCGATCTATTGGATATGGGTTTGACCTTGGGTACTTTAGTAAGTGTGGAAGGGTTTGCCGATGACTTTATTGTATTGGATAAAATGAATAAGCGCTGGAAAAAGAAAATAGATATCTATATGGGTAACGACAGGCATGCTGCTTTGCAATGGGGTAAACGTAAAGTAAATATTTGCTGGAAGTACCAGTCGTAAAATCACATTAGCTGCTTTATATTGTTCCTATGGGCAATGTCTTTTTAAGTTACTCATTATGTATAGGGTTTTTATTTTTTATGGCATCGTGTAATTCTGGTGATAACTTAACGCCATTTAGTAGTGACGGCTGTTCATTGTTTCCGGATGCCTCGCTAATTAATAATGATGATTGGTGTGAATGTTGTTTACAGCATGACATTGCTTATTGGCAGGGAGGTACTGTTAGCCAACGTGAGCAAGCTGATCTAAAACTCAAGCATTGCGTGCAAGATCGAACGGGTGATGCCGTACTAGCAAATGTTATGTACGAAGCAGTGCGCTTAGGCGGTAGTCCTTATTTTTATAACTGGTATCGCTGGGGTTATGGTTGGCCGTACGATCGCAAATATCAGGCCTTAATCGATCAAGAGCAAGCGCAGGTAAAGCAACACTTGGGTGAGTATTTCAAATCAGAAAACGAAGTCTGTAAGTAAAGATCCTTTATTTTCTAAATGAAATAATATTCCAGTCCTGTTGCTTAGCGTGCGCAAATAGTTTTTCGTCAGGATCCACTGCAAAGGGATGATCGACAGCATTAAGTAATGGCAAATCATTATGCGAGTCACTATATGCATAACTGCCTTGTAAATTTAAACCACATTCTTGTAGCCACTCGTTTAGGCGATCAATCTTATGGTGGGCGAAGCAGGGTACATCCAGTTCACCGGTATATTTTCCATCAAGCATTTGCGGGCGCGTAGCAATTAGTTGATGGACTTTGTAGAGTTCAGCGATAGGTTGGGTAATGAATTGATTAGTGGAAGTGATAATAATTAAATGATCGCCTGCTTGACGGTGGTGCTCGATTGCTTCAATGCCCTTGCTAGTCATAATCGGCTTAATTTTTTGATTCACAAAGTCGGCGCGCCACTTTTTTAGTGTCTCAATAGGGTGTTGACTGAGTGGTTTAAATGCAAAGCGTGAGAACTCGTAAATGTCTAGGCAGCCTTGCTTATATTGCTCGTAAAATTGTCGGTTGGTCTGTTCGTAGTAGTTTCGGTCAACAACGTCCTGCTCAACCAGGTATTGACCCCATAAATAGTCACTATCACCGGCTAATAATGTTTCATCCAGGTCAAAAAGTGCAAGTGGCAAAGCGTCCTCCTAGTAAATGTGGTTATTTATCGTCGATTTTGACGAAATTAGATGCAGTTCGCAGGGTGTTTGCGCCAAATAGGTGCATGTGAAAGAATAGCTCAAGTGCATTTATTCTAACAATATAACAAAATGATAGATTCACAGGGGTATCGGGCAAATGTAGGCATCGTACTGTATAACGATGCAGGACGCCTGCTATGGTGCAAGCGCCAGGGCCAAGATGCATGGCAGTTTCCTCAGGGCGGCATTAGTGAAAATGAGTCGACTGAAGATGCACTATACCGTGAGCTTAAAGAAGAGACTGGCCTTAGCCGCACTGACGTAGAAGTGGTTGCTATATCAAAAAACTGGCTCAGATATCGATTACCACCCCACCTGATTCGACGCCGTTGTTTCCCAAAATGTATTGGCCAAAAGCAACGCTGGTTTTTATTGCGCATGGTTTCTGATGAGAGTTGCATTGATCTGCAAAATTCCGATATTCCAGAATTTGATGGCTGGGCGTGGGTGGATTACTGGCAACCTATAAATGACGTAGTATTTTTTAAACGCAAAGTTTATCAGCGCGCGCTCACTGAGTTTGCACCGATTATGAATATAGCGGTGGAATAAGATTACGCGCTAGGTTTTTTCCTTAACCAGATGATTATGCCTGTTGCAGCTAAGATT
>JANQKJ010000260.1 GCA_028281205.1 Gammaproteobacteria bacterium | reverse complement strand
AATAACCAGCTTAACGATAAAAAAATAATCGCCATTCGTGACAGTTCACCATTAGGCCGCATTTTGGCTGCGGGTTTAATGAATAGAACCAGCTCGCGCGACATCATGCGTGAGAGTATTGAAGAGACCGGCCGCCATACTGCATACGAGTTACAATTGTTCCTCACAACCCTGGGAACAATTGCAGCTATTTCACCATTACTGGGTTTGTTGGGTACAGTAGTGGGAATGATTCAAGTATTTGCCGTGATTACCAGTGTAGGGGTAGGTGATCCAGGCGAATTAGCCAATGGTATATCTAAAGCACTTATTACCACTGCGGCAGGTATTTCCGTTGCTATTCCGGCGATCTTCTTTGTACGTTATTTTAGGCGCAAGGTGGATGGTTTAGTGGTTGATATGGAAGGTGAGGCCATCAAATTAGTTGAAGTGATGCAGGGTTCACGTAAAGCTGAACCAGCCGAGAAACCACGTACTGAAAAATAGTCTAGTCATTTACTACACATGAAATTCAATCTCGACGAAGAAGATAAAACTGACGTAAGCCTTACGCCATTGATTGATGTGGTGTTTTTGCTACTCATTTTCTTCATGGTAACAACCACCTTCGATAATGACGCAAGTTTAAAGATAGAATTACCTAAGGCGAGTAATGCGGTACAATTGGAAGAGAAAAAGAGTCTGGAAGTAGTGATTGACCGCAGCGGTCAGTACTATATGGATGGAAAGCGTTTACTGGATGGCCAGTCTCGCACGTTAGAGTCGGCATTGAGTAAATTATCAAAACAATATGCGTTGGAAAAAATTACTATCCGTGCTGATGCCAATACACCACATCAATATGTTGTATCGGTCATGGATGCAGCCGGCAGAATTGGTTTAAGTAAAATATTTATAGCAACTTCAAGTGAGCAAGACGACGCCAAGCAATAATTCTGTGCAAGACACGTCTGGCTTGTCTATTTATCTTCGTCTTCTTAAGTATCTCAAGCGACATAAATTATTACTGTTATTAGCTGTGATTGGTTTGGCTGTGGTTGCCTTATCTAATTTAGCATTTACAGCTTTGTTAATTCCGTTGATCGATGAAGCATTTGTTGCAGAAGACCAGCAAGGTTTAGCATGGATACCTTTAGCCATTGCCGCTATATTTTTTGTACGCAGCATAGGTAGTTTTTTAGGTTTTTATTACATTGGCAGCATTGGCCAGCAAGTAGTTAAAGAACTGCGTGCGGAAATGCATGAAAAGCTGTTGTTTTCACCTGCGAGTTATTATGACTCCTCAACCTTAGGTACGATTCTTTCTAAATTTACTTTTGATGTAGAACGTGTCACCTGGGCGGGTTCCAAAAGTATTCCGATTATTGTACGAGATACCCTAACGGTGATTTCGCTATTAGCCTGGATGCTATATTTAAGCTGGAAGCTAACCTGTATTTTATTTATCGCGGCGCCTTTGGTTTACATTGTTATTCGTTATGCCACGGTGCGCTTTCGCAAGTTGAGTCATAGAATTCAAACATCAACGGGTGATATTACATCCAGAGTTGAAGAGGCAATTACTGCGCAGTCTATTGTTAAATTATTTACTGCTGAGCAAAGTGAAATAGACCGCTTTGAAATAATAAATGATAAAAACCGACGTAATCAAACTAAATTTATAGCAGTTAAAGCAGTTAATACTCCTTTAGTGCAATTAATTGTCGGTATCGCGTTTGCTGTGGTTATTTATGTGGCCTTTATGCCTTCAGTTAAGGGTGACCTGACACCAGGTATTTTTGCCAGTTTTGTTACTGCAGTGATGGGTATGCTTAATTCGGCACGTAAGCTTACAACAATTAATCAAATACTTCAGGCAGGAATTGCTGCAAGTGAAAGTGTATTTAAGTTAATTGACCAATTGGCACAAAGCGATAAGGGAACTATTGATCTGTCAGCATGCAAAGGCAATATTGAATTTAAAAATGTATCGTTTTGTTATGAATCTAAACCAGATTTGATACTGGATAATATTAATTTGCATGCCAAACAAAATGAAATGATCGCTTTGGTGGGTAAGTCGGGTAGTGGTAAATCATCTTTAGTAAAACTGATCCCGCGTTTTTATGATGCCAAAGCAGGTGAGATTTATATTGATGATCATTTGATTTCCGATATCACATTAAAAAGTTTACGCGATAATATTTCTATGGTCAGTCAGGATGTGATTTTATTTAATGACACAGTGGAAAATAATATAGCTTATGCGATGCCACATAAGACTAGCCAGGACGTGAGACGTGCTGCCGAGCAGGCCCATTTATCTGAGTTCATAGAAAAACTACCTAATCAATACGAAACATTAGTCGGTGATAAGGGTGTATTGTTATCCGGCGGTCAACGGCAGAGGATTGCCATTGCACGTGCCTTGCTTAAAGATGCGCCAATATTAATACTGGATGAAGCGACTTCCTCTTTAGACTCGGAATCTGAATACCATATACAAGCAGCTATTAACGAATTAAGAAAGAATCGTACAACATTCGTTATTGCACATAGACTGTCAACCATAGAAAGCGCAGATAGAATTTATGTATTAGATAAAGGCCGTGTCATCGAACATGGTTCGCATCAAGAACTGGTAGATAAGAAAGCAGCTTATGCCAATTTGTACCACCGCCAGTTTAAAACAGCTGCAAATGACTAATAGCTATGGCTAGCCAGGCATTGCAACAACGCGTTAATGCGTTATGGTATGGAAATAATAAACTCGCTTATTTATTAGCACCCTTGTCATGTTTGTTTGCTGCTGTGTCATCTATAAGAAAGCACAAACAAACTTCCCAGCAAATCCAATTTAATGTGCCCATTATTATTGTTGGTAATGTGACTGTAGGCGGTACGGGAAAAACGCCTATGGTTGTGGCGTTAATAGAAGCGCTTAAAAAACTAGATTATAAAGTAGGAGTTGCAAGCCGTGGTTATCAAGGTAATGCTACTCAGGTTACTTTAGTCAGTAAGCAGCATTCATCAACTGATGTTGGTGATGAGCCACTCTTGATTCACCATAAAACGCAAGCCCATGTAATGGTGGGAAGTGATCGTGTAGAAGTCATACAGACGCTAATTAATGACCATCAATGTGACCTTATTATTTGCGATGATGGCTTACAGGATTACCGTTTTAAACATGATGTGGAGATTATTATGGTAGACGGTGAGCGAGTTTTTGGTAATCAATTGCTATTGCCTGCCGGACCACTGCGAGAGCCTGTTGAACGAATTCAACATGCAGACTTTGTTGTCCCAACAGGTAAGACAATACCTGCCATTAGCAGTGACAGTATGAAACTAGATATTCAGCATGTGTATGACATAAACGATAAATCAAATATGCAACCTTTAAGCCAATGGCAAGGCCAATCTGTACACGCGCTTGCAGCCATAGGGAACCCGCAACGTTTTTTTAATGCCTTAAAGGCAAAGGGTGTGAACATTATTGAGCATGAATACCCGGACCATGCATCGCTAAAACATACAGACGTGGTATTTTCTGATCAATTACCCGTATTAATGACTGAGAAAGATGCGGTAAAATGTCAGTCATATAACCTGACTAATACATGGGTTGTACCGTTAGAAACGGAATTACCTGAAGATTTTATAAGGCGCGTAGTAGAACGCGTAAATATGTAATTTGAGGAAAATACATGGATAAGAAATTAATAGATATATTAGCCTGTCCTGTAACAAAAGGCCCATTAATCTATGATGAACAAAAACAAGAGTTAATTTCTACATCAGCAAGACTCGCTTATCCTATACGTGATGATATTCCTGTTATGTTGGAGGAGGAGGCGCGTCATCTGGATGAAGAAGAATACGAACACTATAAAAAGAAAAAATAATGTCCAACTCATTTCGAGTGGTAATTCCTGTACGTTATGCATCAAGTCGGTTACCGGGTAAACCATTACTGACATTTCAGCATAAACCTATTATTGAACACGTGTATGAAAATGCGTGTGCAAGTCATGCTGAATCCGTATTGATTGCCACTGATGATGAACGCATTGCAGAAGTTGCACGTAAATTTAATGCTGATGTATGTATGACCAGTAGTGACCACCTTTCTGGTACTGACCGAATCACCGAAGCGGTTACGTTGCAAGGTTGGTCTGACGACCAAGTCATTGTCAATTTGCAAGGTGATGAACCGCAAATGCCAGCAGCAAATATCAGGCAAGTGGCAGAATTGATGCAGCAGCATTCAAGTGCTGCTATTGCGACTCTATGCCATCGTATCGAAACTATTCAAGAATACGATGACCCCAATGTAGTTAAAGTAACCAAAAATGCTAAAGGACGTGCATTGTATTTTAGCCGTAGCTCATTGCCTTATATTCGTGATGTCAATGTAAAGGTGTTGAAAGAAAACGAAGTATTCAGGCATGTGGGTATATATGCCTATCGTGTGCATTACTTAAAACAATTCATCGATATGCCACCATCACCACTGGAAAACATAGAGAAACTTGAGCAATTAAGAGCATTAGAAAACGGCGACGAAATTGCAATAGATGTGTGCTTTGAAAATCCAGGAATAGGGGTGGATACTATGAATGACTATCATCGCTTAAAAGTGAGCGGATAATTTATTATTTATATACGCTTGCATAACACTCACAGTACTAGAGTATTGAGTAAGAACTATCTTTATTTTTTAACTATGTTCATTTAGAAATAATTCTCTGGTCGCTTACACGTGAATATGGTATAAAGCTACGCGCGTTTGATAAGCAATAAAACAAGTATAGTCATTACCTTTTTGTTGTTTGAGAAATTACTAGAAATAGCATTAATTAGATGTTATAACACATTGATATATAAAAACTAGGAGAGGTGGCAGAGTGGTCGAATGCGGCGGTCTTGAAATGCGCTGTATATTGAATTTGTTGCTACTAAACCTATGAAATTACGTAAATATAACCACCTTGATAGCAGTCGTCACATCCTCTTTACAGTTTAGTAAAGTATTAAACAACGATATCAAAACCATATCTGGACACAGATCCGGTCACAGTTTTCAATAAGCCTCATTTCAACTTAATTTATAATATATGATTCCTTTTATTAATTGATAATGAGGGGGGTGGGGGCAAAATTAGCCTTTTTTTAATGAAAGTAGTGGGGCCCCGCGCCTCAAAATTCGCAAAATTTTTTGAAATTTCAAAAGCTAGATTTTATGACTGCTTTCGATCCAAAGCAGATATCCCTATATTTACAAATCGGGACCTCGATTTACTCATTTCTATATTTAATATTCAGACTGAAACTGTTACTGCTTTCAATAATATGCAAATCCATGTAAGTATAATCTAATAATTTTATACAGACCCATATGGTCTGCTTAACACGTATTATATGATTAATAAGGATAGAAAATGAATGATATTGCCACAGCTTTGGGTTCATTATTACTACTAATTAGCCTCTTTGTGGGTCGAGTGATATGGGCAGTGCTTAAACTCTCAATTCTACTATGCATATTATGGGGCGCACTTAAAAGCATGAGTGATACTTCGCTGCCATTAATTAGCGACGTAATACGTCTATCTAAAACAAGCACTTTAGAGTTTTATGGGGCCGAATTCTTTATTTGGATATCTAATAATTGGATCAATTTTGCCATTCTTGTAATAGTTATAAACACTATAGTTATTAATAACTCTATTCAGCAATTGACAAAAACGAGTAGCTATACTCGTATATTTATTGCCACATTTATGAATTATTTTAATGTGGTGAATCAAAACCCTTCAATGGAAAAGATACAAGAGTCTGGGATGCTTTCAATTTTGAAAGAAGGGCTATCTGATAAATTACTATCTTTTATTTTTGGTGTTGAGCCTAGAGATGATGCTTTAGATTCCAAAGCAGTTCGTGGCGGCGTAAAAGTTAATTTTTCAGATGACGTAAAGGAAATATTAGAAAATAATGAAAATAAATCAAAGGGTGATGAAGATTATTAACTTAAAGTCACATAACAAATCGCTCAGCACGGGATTCATGCTAGACGCGCTCGTCTGTTAGCTCAACCATTTGAACGACCGCTTTTGCGCCGAGAGCGGACAATTAACTCAGTTCTTGAATACTAATACAAACCCATATATTGTCTGAAAATCATAAATCAATGAAGGAGCAGCAATGGCTGGGAAGTTTGAGATCTATAGAGATAGAAGAGGTGAATTTCGTTTTAGATTAAAGGCAAGTAACGGAGAAATAATTCTTGCAAGTGAAGGATATAAAGCTAAATCAGGGTGTAAAAATGGTATTGCTTCAGTTAAGAAGAATTCTAAAGCAAAAAAGAACTTTGTAAGAAAAGAATCTAAGAATGGAAAATTTATGTTCAACTTGCGAGCAGGAAACAATCAAGTCATTGGTACTTCAGAGATGTATAATACCAACGCCTCTTGTGAAAATGGAATTAAGAGCGTGATGAATAATGCTTCTGGAGCAAAAATTGAAGAAGAATAAGTAAGAGTAGGTTATAATATTTGAACTAGCTAAGTCATAATATGACTATAAGCCTCGATTGATTCTGCGATCGGGGCTTTTTTATTTGCTATGTCAATTGATTTATATAAAAGGAGTGTTGATTTTAAGCTGCTGATGCAAGGACAACTTTTTCATAGCTTTCTTGAAATTCTTTTTCCAAAAGGATTTCTCTTAACATTTTTTTCGCTCGATGCAATCGAACCATAACGTTGCTTGGAGTAAGATCCATTATCGTTGCAATTTCTTGACATGAATACCCACCAAGTACTTGCAACACTAGAGGCTCACTATATGTTTTTGGAAGTTGGCCTAAAGTATCATGTAAGTTTAAACTAGATTCCTCAGAAATGAATACATTCCTCAAAGTATCACCCTGATGCTCTTCTTCAATATATTCAACTTTTGAGTTTTCTAGTTTTGCATTTTTCTTTTCGAATCTACGAGCATTTTCCCTTCGCATTATCGTGTATAACCAACTTTTCACTGCATGAACATTTTTTAGTGAATCGAAACTCTTCCAAGCACGAAGAAATGTTTCTTGAACCAAGTCTTCTGCGATTCCATTATCCTTAGATAGCCAATAAGCGTAGCGATAAAGCTGCTTAGAAAATTGATTAACTATGATTTCAAATTCTTTCTCTTGTTGACTCATTACTTTAACCTTTGCATGAAATTATTTTTATTTGTCTAAACTCGAGGTTTGGTTAATTAAGATAAAATTAATCAATACTCTTGAATAAGGTAAGGCAATTCATATACCTTTATAGTTGTTGATCGTTGAGCTATGACACGTGCGCTAGATTATTCGCTATGATTCATTGTGTATATTTCTAAAAATCCTTAATTTATGTCCAAAAAACTTTTCTTGCTATGGATGTTCTGAGCTGCCTACTAGATACGTTCCGTTTGGAAGCGCATGTATTTCATAATGGCTAGTATTGTGGCGAGTGGCAAATTGATATATCAGGATTTGTTAGCGCATTTAACGACTCTCGAATTCTCAAGGTCCTTGAGGCCATTTGTAATCAACCTGAAAAAAGTAAGACTGTAGACTTAATGGTACAAACTGCGACTATGTAACGATCAGTATTTGCTAATCGTTTTAAAGAACTTTTAGGTGGGTCATCTCTACTTCATTTGAAAATGTTGCGGCTTCTTAGGGTCGAAAACGGTCATTTCCCTAATTTACAAAACTGGTTATACAACGCTAATACGTTCATCAAAATTAGACAAATCTTGTGGAATAGGAGATATTTTTCTATTGACAATAAAGTTCTCATTGTGTTCTCATGATAGAGAACTTATTGAGAACCTTCTATGCTGACTGATCGCGAGCAAGATACATACAATTTCATCACGAACTACTATATTAAGACGCATAAAGCACCGCTATTGACTGAGATTGCCGAAGGATTAGGTATTCAATCAAAAGGAGTTGTGCACCGATATGTGTCATCTCTAGAAGAGAAGGGCTATATCACTCGCAACGCTAAAACGCGTGGCATTGAACTGACCGATCAGCCTAACCTTGATGAACTTCCCCTGCTTGGACGCATTGCTGCGGGTAAGCCGATTGAAGCCATTGAAGATCAACAGTTAGTTAACTTTTCTCATCTATTAGGTGGCCCCAATCGTTATGTCTTACAAGTGAAAGGCAACTCGATGATAGATGAAGGAATACGCAATGGTGATCTTATTATTATTGAGTCACAAACAACCGCAGAATCAAATCAAATTATTGTCGCACTCATTGATAACGAAAACGCGACTTTAAAAAGAATTCAGTTTCCTAAAAAAGATGTCGTTCGACTGATTCCTGAAAATAAAAATATGCAACCAAAGGAATATTCTTCTGATCGTGTCACTATTCAAGGTGTCTTAGTGGGTCAAGTGAGAATGTATGCATGATCTATGAAACGTTGGGAGCGTGCCATCATATTAGTCGACATGGATGCTTTCTTTGCAAGTGTTGAACAACATGATCATCCAGAACTTCGCGGTCGACCTATAGGAATAACCAATGGATTAACGGGGACGTGTTTTATTACATGTTCTTATGAAGCACGATTGCATGGCATTAAGACGGGCACACGCATTAAAGAAGCTAAGCAACTTTATCCTGATGTCGTTCAAGTGCCTGCACGTCCTTATCGATACGCAGAAGTTTCTACTAACATCATGACTGCACTTAGAGATATCACACCTGATGTCGAAGTGTTCTCAGTCGATGAAGCTTTTTTAGATATTACTCACTGTCAAGGTATCTACGGTGATCCTGCGAATGTTGGCCAACTGGTTAAAGACCTTGTTTATGATGTTAGTGGTGTGACATGTAGTGTTGGGGTAAGTGGCGATAAAACCACGGCTAAAGTGGCAGCAAAGAAAGATAAACCAGAGGGCTTAGTAATTGTTCCTCCTTGGAAATCACGAGAATTCTTAAAGCCTTTGCCTGTGACAGACTTATGCGGTGTCGCTAAAGGAGTGGGACGCTATCTTAGAGAGCGTGGTGTAGAGACATGTGGGGATATGCAGGATTTGCCCATTAGTGAATTGGGAAGACGATTCGGGAATCCTGGTCGGCGTATCTGGTATATGGCACAAGGATTGGACCCTGAACCTATTCAACAAACGGTGCCCGCGCCTAAGTCTATTGGTCATGGCAAAGTGATGCCGCCGAATACTAGAGATAAACATACACTCAAAACATATTTACATCATATGGCTGAGAAGGTTGGAGCTCGGTTACGTAAGCATGACTTTGAGGCTCAAACATTCTTTATTGGTTTTAAGACAGAACAGGGTTGGTTAGCAAGTAAGATGAAAACGCAACATCCTACGTGTGACAGTAAAGACATAAAAACCTGCGCAAACAAGTTATTAGAGTATTGGGAAGGTCAGGGGTGTTTCCAGGTACAAATTACAGCGCTTGATCCTAAAGATCGCGGGAATCAGTTATCTTTATTTGATAAGCCTGATCCCAAGCGGGAGCAGATGAATGTTGCGATGGATAAAATTAATGAGCGCTATGGTGAATTTACGCTCGCTCCTGCTATTTTGCTCAATCGTTCAAACATGCCTAATGTTATTGCACCCGCTTGGAAGCCTGATGGCCATCGTAAGACAGTATGAGCAGCGGGGTACTCTATACCTATGAGAATGGAGATCGGCGCGTCTACTTTCACAACCCGATTGCCACACTACCTATCATAACTAAGACAGGTAACATTATTCATTTGCCTTGGGGACGCAGGAAAAAACAGGGTGGAAATTTACCTTTAGGTGGTTGGGCAAGACTTGAAGGCATCTATAAAGGGCAGTGGGATCGGTGGCAACCGATGCCGGTGAAAATACCTGTGAATGCGTTTATGGAAAAATCCCATGATGGGGCAAATCATTGGTTTGATCTAATCAAAGGACAATGTCTTCAAGGTTTGGTGGCACGTGATCATTATGAGCAACGTGTCTATATTGTCACGGTAGAGCCCGAGCAAGAACATGCATGGTATTATCGTTGGCCTAGAATTATTCATCAAAACTATCATCAAAAATGTGCGGAAAGTTTTCGTTAGAGCAATACCCTAAAACCATTATGAAGGCTTTGGGCTTAGGTGATGACGTGCAATTTGTTGCACGCAAAGAAATCTTCCCAAGTACGGATATTGCGGTTGTAATAGATACTGATCTTGGGTTTGAACTTGCCTCAATGAAATGGGGTTGGCTTCGCTCTTTTTCTAAAAGGCCTTTAATTAATACGCGTAGTGCAGAAGCATGGGAGAAGAAAACTTGGTCAGAGTCTATGCATAAGCGACGATGTATTATTCCTGCAACTGGCTTTTATGAATGGGATCAGAACAAACCCAAAGGTAAGAAAGATTGTTATCACATCAAACCGACTAATGATGATGGGTTTGCATTAGGTGGAATTTATGAAATCAACTCAGACGGCGAAATGTTTACAAGTGTGCTGACAACATCGCCTAACTCAAAGATGCAACAAATACATCATCGTATGCCAGTCATCATTGATCCGGATAACTTTGATGAATGGTTTAAAACAGATGATCGTGAGGTTGTGTCTTCGCTAATGCAACCATTAAGCGATGAAAGAGTTGATTTAGCCAAAATATGAAGCCGTCTATGCAGAAGAAAAATATAATTATACTGTTGGCTTTCTTGTTGCTGTATTTAGCGTATGCAGTATTGAGCGAACAGGATATTTACTATGAAGGTCGTGTCATTAAGGTGGTGGATGGGGACTCGATTACTCTCCTTACTAACAACAAACAAATAAAAATAAGGTTGGCTGAAATTGACACTCCAGAGAAAGGGCAGCCATATTGGCGTGTATCAAGAAAGGCTTTGTCGGATCTTGTTGCAGATAAAAACATAATAGCCAAACAAATGGATGTTGATCGATATAATCGAGTGGTTGCAAAAATTTATATTGATGATGTTTGGGTAAACGAAGCGTTAGTTAAAAGTGGATATGCTTGGGTTTATCCTAAATATGCCAACTCAAGGGAGTTATATTACGCTCAAGACTATGCAAAAGAGAATCAGCTAGGAATTTGGAGTCTGCCCGAGAAAGAACGTCTGCC
>JANQKJ010000259.1 GCA_028281205.1 Gammaproteobacteria bacterium | reverse complement strand
AGCGATTTCCCACGTATATATTCCATGGCAATGTAAGCTACATTATTTGCGTGACCAGAATCTATTACACTGACGATGTTTTTATGTTTAAGTGAAGCTGCAGTTTCCGCTTCACGCATAAAGCGTGCAAGTAGTTCGGTTTCAAGTGCATTTTTCTCGTCATAATTTATTTCTAGAATTTTTAATGCAATTGGTTGTTTGTCATTATGATAGTCCTTCGCGAGAAAAATGGTGCTACCAGTGCCTTTGCCAATGTTTTTGATAATTTCGTAGCGTTCATTGAATAATGAGCTTTCAGTGACAGGAGCTTTTTGAATAACTTTTGCTTTGGGCTTTTTTACTTTCTCTGGTGCTTTACTTTGCGCAAGGGCATTGTCTGGCTCGAGAGTTAAAATGTGTGAGTAGACTATTTTGGCCTGACTGGGTTGGTTTATGATTTCATAATCTTGCGCGAGATTTGATAACAGATGAATGATTTTGCTAGATGGTTTGCATTGTTTGAAAAGTGCATAGGCAGCATCTAATTTTCCCTGACCCTGGAAGTTTAGTGCCAGGCGTATATTTTTTTGATCCACATCATCAGCCTTGCTGATGTTGGGAGAAGAGTAGCTATCAGGAAAACACAGCTTATAGAGCATGATGCTACTAAGGGTCATAGCAACGATGAGGAAGATTAAATTTGAGTCACTCAATACCGAGCCGAATTTGAAGATAATGCCTGCCACTGCGATGATTAGGCCTGTAGCCAGATAAAACATTAGGCGTGGTTTAGACGGGATTATGGTCATTGAGAATTGTAAAGACTTTATCTAGATTCAGTAATTTACGTATCTTAACAATAGAATGTGGAGACGGTGTGAGTGTAGCGAATTAAGCGTTCTGCTCGGGCGATGAAATACCTGTATTTTCATACTGGTGTGCGGAATTGTGATGACCCGCACAATTTAAGTTGTCGTAGCATTTGCGTAAAATGCGATTGATCAATTTTATAAGGGTCAAGTTGAGAGTAATGGTTGAGTGTTTGATTTAAGCGATATTCGAGATTGGTATCTCACAGATGCTGGAGAGTTAGTTTCACAGGCTGTTGAGCAGCACATGTGGCGTATTACTTCGTGTATTTTTGGTTATAACGCCATACAGTTGGGTGATGCGTTTGTACAACATAATTTACTAAAAAATTGCACGATATCTGAACAAATCTGTATAGACCGCTCATCGTCAGCAAATGTGATTAGTAGCCCTGCAATACTGCCGATTGCCAGTGATTGCGTCGATTTATTTGTGTTGCCACACACACTGGATTTTACTGAAAAACCACATGAAATTTTACGTGAAGTTGAGCGTTGCTTAGTCCCTGAAGGTTATATGATTGTTATTGGCTTTAATCCACTATCATTCTATGGCTTACGCAAGTTATTTCGTGTGAGGAAAAATATTGCTCCATGGAATGCCAAATTTTATAGTGTAAAGCGCTTGCGGGATTGGTCTTCATTGTTGGGTTTTGAAGAAACTGAAATTCATTTTGCTGCTCACTTACCTCCATTCAAGCGAATTCAAGGTTGGAAAAAAATGCAATCGCTTGGTCGTGCTATGCAATACCATCTTACACAGCTGGGAGGTGTATATATTTTTGTTGCGCGCAAACGTGTAGCAAGATTAACCCCGCTAAAACCTGCATGGGCAAGTACTAATCAAATACTGACAGGCAAAATACCTAAGCCAACCGTAGGGATGCAAGAAGATGTTTAATCACGTTGAAATATTTACCGATGGTGCTTGTCGTGGTAATCCAGGACCAGGTGGTTGGGGAGTATTGTTACGCTTCAAAGATGTGGAGAAAACGATTAAAGGCGGAGAAAAAGAAACGACTAATAACCGCATGGAATTGCAAGCAGCGATTTCAGCGCTAGAAAGTTTATCGCGGCCATGTAAAATTACCTTAACAACAGATTCGCGTTATGTCATGGATGGTGTACAACAATGGTTACCTAATTGGAAAAAAAGGGGTTGGAAGACCGCGAATAAAAAAGCAGTTAAAAATGAAGATTTATGGCGTAAACTTGATGAATTGACTAATGGGCACGAAATTGATTGGCGTTGGGTGAAGGGTCATAGTGGACACAAAGAAAATGAATTAGTTGATCAATTGGCTAATCAGGCTATTGATGAAATGAGTATAAGCTAACTGCAAAATTACTGAATTATAAATATGCGACAAGTTGTTCTTGATACTGAAACTACTGGCCTAGATACCTCTGAAGGACACCGTATTATTGAAATCGGTGCGATAGAAATTATTAATCGCCAAGTCACTGATCGTTTTTATCATCAATACTTAAATCCGGAGCGAGAAATTGATTCAGGTGCAGAAGCTGTACATGGTATTAGTTTGGAATCTTTACAAGATAAACCCAAATTTGTTGATGTGTGCGAAGAGTTCCTGGATTTTATTCGTGACGCAGAATTAATAATTCATAATGCTGCGTTTGATATTGGGTTTTTAAATTATGAATTACAATGCATTGAGCATGAATTAGATGACCTGCGAGATATCTGCACGGTAACAGATACTTTGAAGGATGCGCGCAAACTGCATCCGGGACAGAGAAATAGTCTTGATGCATTATGTAAGCGTTATGAAATAGATAATTCTCATCGTGAATTGCATGGCGCATTACTAGATGCGCAGATACTTGCAGATGTCTATTTGGCAATGACGGGAGGACAGGTGTCGTTAAGCTTGGCTGCAAACACAGAGACCCATAAGCAAAGCAAGCAGGCTAAAGTACAAAACAAAAAAGTGCATGACCTGAAAATACAATCAGCAAGTCAGCAGGAATTAGCTGAACACGAAAAGATGCTGCTGCATATTGCACAAAATAATGAATCACAAACAACTGTATGGGCAGAAATCAGCGAGGATGAAAAACATTAGGCGCTACTAACGCTTAGGCATTTTTAAGAATGCGCGACTTTTGTCTCTCCCAATCCCGATCTTTTTCTGTGCTGCGTTTGTCGTGCTGTTGTTTACCTTTGGCTACTCCCACTTCAACTTTCGCGCGGCCTTTTTTCCAATACAATTTTACGGGAACAATAGTGTAGCCTTTGCGTTCAACTGCGCCTACTAAGCGATCAATTTCATTTCGGTGCAGGAGCAATTTACGGGCTCTCACGGGATCAGGCTTGATATGCGTCGAGACGGTGTTTAGTGGTGTTATATGAGCGCCATGCAACCAGGCCTCGCCATGCTTGAGCAGAATATAACTTTCTTTAACTTGGATACTTTTTGCGCGCAGGCTTTTTACTTCCCAGCCCTCCAGTACAATACCGGCTTCGTAGGTCTCTTCAATGAAATAATCGTATCGTGCCTTTTTGTTAACGACGATTGTATTGTCACTGGAAGGTGTCTTTTTCTTTCCCATCCCCCTATTATAAACAGCAGTGCTCATTTCATCCGTTTTTTTATTGTCTGACTTGAGAGTCGCTGAAAAATTCATCAGAATGCACGCTGTTAAAATAAATACACTTCACCATGCCAACTAAAAATACCTCGATACACGGTGAATGGTCATCACGTTTAGCTTTTATTCTAGCTGCCGCAGGTTCCGCAGTTGGTTTGGGTAATATATGGAAGTTTCCCTATATGGCAGGTGACAATGGGGGTGGCGCTTTTGTATTAATCTACTTGATATGCATTGTCTTACTGGGTCTCCCTATCATGATGGCTGAAGTAATGTTAGGTCGAAGAGGCCGTCAAAGCCCGATCAACACAATGAAAACATTGTGTGAGCAAGAAAACACAAGTCATGCATGGCGTTTATTGGGTTGGGGTGGTGTAGTTGCCGGTGTATTGATACTTTCTTATTACAGCGTTATTGCCGGTTGGTCGTTGTCTTATGTTTTGGAAAGTTCAAGTGGCACATTTAAAAGCATAACTGAAACACAGGCAGGAAAATTATTTGCCGACTTAATCGCAAGTCCACTTACACTCATCTTTTGGCATACGTTATTTATGGTGATGACTATATTTGTAGTCGCACGAGGTGTGAGTAATGGTTTAGAAACAGCAGTTAAATATTTAATGCCATCGCTGGCTGTGTTGATTCTGGTCTTGATTGGCTATTCACTTTCGCAGGGAAGTTTTATGTTAGGGGTTGAGTTTATGTTTACCCCTGACTTTTCTAAAATCAATGAACAAGTTTTATTGGACGCTATGGGGCAAGCGTTTTTCTCGTTAAGTCTGGGGATGGGAGCCATTATGATTTATGGTTCTTATCTTTCTCAACATGCATCAATTGCGCGAACCAGTTTTGCAGTGGCCTTTGCTGATACTTCGATTGCTATATTGGCAGGCTTAGCGATATTCCCCATTGTGTTTGCATATCAATTAGAAGCCGGACAAGGCCCCGGGTTGATATTCAATACTCTTCCGCTTGCATTTGGCCAAATGCCTGGTGGTGTTTTCTTTGGTACTTTATTTTTTGTGTTGTTGGTATTTGCTGCCTGGACTTCTTCGATTTCTTTAATTGAACCAGCTGTTGCATGGTTAGTTGAACGCCGAGGTTTAACACGTACTAAAGCAAGTGTGGTTTGTGGAGTGTTTACCTGGCTGGTTGGTTTGGGAACAGTATTCTCGTTCAATATTTGGCAGTCATATACTCTGTTTGGTAAAACTGTATTTGATATGCTCGATTTCTTAACTTCAAATATTATGTTGCCATTGGGCGGCTTGTTTATTGCTATTTTTGTTGGCTGGAGTATGCGCGAAAGTTCAGTTAAAGATGAGATTGCTATTCAAAATCCAACTTTATATAGCTTATGGAGAGTGCTTGTTCGCTATGTTACACCGGTTGCGGTGTTTATTATTTTTCTTCATGTTATAGGGCTGATTTAATTTCGTGTCTATTGTTAGCCGTAGTGCGTTGGTTCCGTTTTCGGCTGCGCAAATGTATGCCCTGGTAAATAATATTGAGGATTACCCAAAATTTGTGCCGTGGTGTTCAAACAGTACAGCACAAGATTTATCGCCTACAGAAAAAAAAGCAACTTTACATTTTTCACGCGGTGCGATAAAAACCTCGTTTACCACCAAGAACACATTAACAGCTGCTCAAGAAATTCAACTGGAACTGGTTGATGGCCCTTTCAGTCACCTCAAGGGTGACTGGAGATTTACTGATATTGATGACAATGGTTCGCGTGTACAACTTGATCTGGAGTTTGAAATATCTAATCGCATGCTTAAGATAGCGCTAGAGTCTTTTTTTAGTCAAATTTGTGATCGTCTCGTGAATTCATTCGTACAACGTGCTAATGAAGTCTATAGTTAGTTTTGCTACTTATTAAATTGACTAAATATGAAAGTAACAGTTGTTTATGTCACCCCAAAGATTCGTTTTATAAAAGAATTAGAAGTTGCTAAAAACTCAACTGTTCAAACAGTGGTTGAACAATCGGGCGTGTTGCAAAAACATCCTGAAATTTCCCTAGATAAAAATAAAGTCGGTATATTTAGTGAGATAATACCACTAGATACAATAGCAAAAGAAAACGATAGGGTTGAAATATACCGAGTGCTGACAATGGATCCTATGGAAGCTAGACGATTACGCGCCCGAGCAAGAACTTGATATTTTTACTGCCACAGCTTTGGTTGTAGTGATTGTGCGATGTTAATTGAAATTTAGATTTTCTGTTTTATCGCATTGTCGACATTATTTTTTAATATGTAGCTGCCGCCTAAAGAGCATAGCAAAGCATAAAAATAATATTCACCGTGAATGAAATAAGGTGAAGTAAATATAAGCATTAACGCACTTAAATTTTTTGCTGTGATAAATCGCATCATGAACTCCTGACTCTTTCTGAGCATATTAGGTGTTTATAGGTACTATTTATATTGGCAGCAATAAGAAAATTCTTAATGTGAAAGTGAGGACAAGCTCACAGATCAAAAAGAAGTAGCTAGGTAATTAGCTGAATAGTTTACCAGTTGCGAGGCCTGCCTGTGTCTAAGTGTAAAAATCCACTTTTACTGTAGTAACCGACACCACCTGATTGTAATTCGATAGCCCTATTTCTAAGTGATTTCAGGTTTACGTTAGCGAGTCGAACGTCAATAGCTTTACCTTGCATATGATAACTGCGCTTAGCGACACCTGTGGTGTTTTTGCGTAGGTTTTCATTGGTTTTGACAGAGCGATAACCAGAGATAATTTCAAATGGTGCACTTGACTCTGTTATTGAACGCAGTTTATGAAGCATATCTATTAACTGGTGGTCAATAGCTGCTACTTCATTGGTGCGATGATCTCGCAGTAACTGGTTTATTTTATTCAGTGCTACAACATCGTACTGGCCATTTTTCCAATAGCAGCATTGAAGTGTTTCGTTGGTGTGCAAATGTATAAAGCTGAGGTGCTTTTCTGTGGTTTTAGTATCAGCAATCTTGTTGGTAGAAGCATTTACAAGTGGTGATAATGATGTTGCAACAAGGCTTACAGTTGACTGAATGAGGAATTTACGCCGGTCAGTCGATGTGTTCGAGTCAGATTCAAGAGCCAAAGCTCACTCCTTGTAAGATGCTGATATTGAAGGATCTTTAAACTAAAGATCAGCATTATACAAGCTTGCTAGCACTTGGCTATCCTGATTGTAGATGTCTGGTCGAAAATTGATGATTCCTTGGTCATCTGCCCAAGCTGTCATATAAGTCAGATGGATAGGAATGGGTTGCTCTAGTGGGAGTGTTCTAGATTTGCTCTGCTTTGTGATGTTCAGTAAGTCATATTTTGACCAACCAGTGCTACTGGATAGCAGTGTTTCAGCTAGGCCGAACGGGTCTTCAAGGCGAATACAGCCATGACTGAATGCACGGCGGGGTAAAGCAAATAAATTGCGTGCAGGAGTATCGTGTAAATAAACGCTGTGGTGATTAGGGAATATAAATTTTATATTACCTAATGAATTATCCTTGCCAGGTTCTTGTCGCACACGAAAGTCAAGATCACTGGTATCTAGGTTACTCCAATCGATGCTGTGAGGATCTATAAAGCGTGATTGTTGAGGTTTGGTACTAATTAACCTCATATTATTTTTGCTTAGGTAATGAGGGTCTTTTTGTAATTCTGGAATAATCTCATTTTTGGTAATTGAACGAGGTACATTCCAGTAAGGACTCAAAATAATTTTGGTTAACTCAGATGAAATAACAGGGGTTTTATGCTTCTTTTTTCCAACCACTACATTAGATTCATACGAGAGTTGTTGGTTATTATATAAATACAGTTTGTAAGCTGGAATATTTACCAGTAAATGTTTGCCGGTAGAAATATCGGGTAGAGACTGAGCGCGTGCCAGATTAAGTTCAAGTTGTTGAATGCGCTGCCAGATAGGAATATTAAGTTCGCGAACTGTTTGTCTGCCTAATATGCCATCCGCCTGTAAACCATGACGAATTTGAAAATGACTCACACCAACCATCAATGACTCATCAAACAGGTCACTATTCAAATCGTCACTGCTTAAGTCACCCAGTTGGAATAAACGTTGCCTTATTTTGGGGATTTCACTAGAGCGATCTCCTAATTCATAAGAGCGTTCAGTAAGTTTTATTGTTTCATCTGCAATATTAAGTTTCTTATAAAACTCTAGGGCCTTGACTAGATTCTTGTAAGGTGTGTGTTTAGGTTGAAGTTCACTAATCGCTGTTCGGATTGAATTTGTATCGGCCGCATTGTTCAATGCTGTCAGTAGTGTTTTGTCTTGATTAAATAATGTTTGAGTGTCTTTGAGCTTGCCTTGGTTAATATGGCTAGCTAATTTCACATATGCATGAGAAAACACAACATCTGATTTGCTAAGTAGGTTTTCATCTATGGAAGTGGCTGCTAGGAATGAATGGATTAACTCAGCATCATAATCAAATGGGTTAAGGCCGAATTGGGTTGCAGTTTGTATCGATAACAATAACTGTTTTGCGTTGTCATTATATTTTTTGCCATCGCTCCAAATAAGTTTGTAGTCTCTCAATTGGTACAACTCATTAAGCGTCTTTTTAAGAGGTAGTGTTGAGTGATTTAATGCATGAATGATATTCAGTTCGCTGGCTTGAGGCGTGAGCCCGGAACTCATGAGTGTCAGATGGCTGCCGGCTGTCACATGGGTGGATAAAATAAGACATGCCATGCCCAGAAAATTAGCTATTTGCTTAATAAGTATATTTATTTTTATCTGGCAGTTGGCTGCAATAGATGTCACTTTTAGAATCTCGTCCTGTTGTGCTTGGTCTCAACGCAGCTACTTTATTTGTTTGCATGCAAAACTTCTTTGTTGGAATTCTCATTCAAATGTAAAAACCTGTTAAGAGAATCGCATTTTTTCGATAAGCTGCATACTAATAAGACCGAATGGTGTGCAGGCTTATTACAAGTGATGTGTGTGTCACAGTTTGGGTCTATATTTTATGATTAACAGCACATGTATGTCCTTGAGTGACGGGTGCCGCTAGATTTACAGGTTGGTTGATTTAGATTTCCGAGAGTGCTCTTGCGTTGCAAGGTGAGTATATTCGGCTTTATAGACCACTCAATATATCAGTGCTTATTTATTAGAAAATATGTTGGCAGGATAGTTAGGTTGTTTGTTAAATTTCGGGGCCGACTTCATCGATTTCTTCTATTTCCTCAAGTTCTTTGACATATTCAGGTACATCTGCCTCGGCTTCTAATTCTTTTAATTCATCCTTTTCATTGGCGATCAATTTTTCTTGAGTGGCTTGTTCCTCAGCCAGTACTTCTGGGGTTGGTTCAGGTACGCTTTGATTGTCAATAACAGATACCCTGTCATTATCAAAATAAACAACCAAATGTCGCTGTTGAGTAGGGCCATAATCTGGGATAAGAAAAAAAATATAATCCCAGCGTTCAGGGTGAAATGGGTCTGCAATGAGGGGTGTACCCATTAAGAATTCAACCTGTTCTTTAGTCATGCCGATTTCTAACTGAGCCACTTTTTCTGGGTCAACTGCATTGCCTTGTTGCACATCAATTCTATACACAGTGAATAATCGTCCACTACAGCCTGCTAGCATTATTATTAATGATAGTGCGATTAGTTTGGTGATGTAATTGTGCATAATAGTTGTGTCTTTAAAAAAATAATAAATTCATTAATGTTGAGAAGTGCCGGATTCAAGCATTTCTTGCGCATGTAAAAACGTATTTTCGGTTAGTGTTACACCGCCAATCATACGCGCAATCTCAGTGATGCGCTCCGTTTGAGCAAGATATTCAATAGCTGAGACAGTGTCTGATGCTTCTGACTGTTTATTAACTCGATAATGATGGTGGGCATTTGCCGCCACTTGTGCGAGGTGAGTAATACACATGACCTGTCGGTGTTCGCCAATAGTGCGTAGTTCTCTGCCAACAACTTCTGCGACAGCTCCACCTACACCGGAATCTACTTCATCAAAAATTAATACTGGTACGTCAAGTTTATCTACAGCAATCATTTGTATGGCTAAGCTGATTCTGGATAGTTCACCGCCTGAGGCAACTTGTGAAAGAGGGAGCATTTTTTGTCCCGGATTAGTTTGAACATTAAATACAATGTTATCAAACCCGAAGCTTGTAAGTGTATCATCAGCATTATAACTAACTTTAATTTCTACACGCGCTTTTTCCATGCCTAGTTTAGCCAATGCATGAGTGATTTGATTACTGAGTTTTTTAGCTACTGACTTGCGTTTGTTGCTTATTTTTTTGGCAAGCGTTGTGTAGTCTGCTTCAGTTTGTTTAAGTTGGGACTCCAAGGCATCTATGTCGCATTCAGGCTGAGTCAATGCATTCAGTTCATTTATAAGTTTCTCGTGCAGTATAAGCAATTCATCTGCAGTGACTTTGTGCTTCCTTGAGATTTGATCAATACTGGCTAAACGTTCTTCAGTTTGAAAGAGCTCTTCCGTATCAATTTCAACATTTTCTGCGTAATGGCGTAAATCATCTGCACATTCATTAATAATAGTGAATGCTTCTTCCAGTGATTGGCTAGTCGCTTGTAAAGATGGATCATTTTCAGTCAGTGTACTAATTTGAGTGCAAACTTGATTTAAGTGAGTGTAAATGTCCGAGCCGTCATCATTTTTTAACTGATGACAAGCCTGCATAGTAGATTGTTTTAATTCTTCGGCATTGGCTAAGCGTTTGTGTTTGTGTTCAAGCTCGTTAACTTCGTTAGCAGCTAGATTCAGTTGGTCTAACTCTTGTACTTGATAACGTAGTAATTCAATTGTGGATTGGATTTCACTGGAGTTTTTACTTAGCTGTTCAAAACGTTGTCTTTGTTCTCGCCAGTCGGTGAATAGAGATTCAAGCGAGTTCAATGAAGATTTATGGTTTGCAAACCGATCAACTAAGGCGCGTTGTGTTGCTAGATTCATTAATGATTGGTGGGCATGTTGACCGTAAATATTAATAATGCACTCACCCAGTTCTTTTAAGGTTTTGAGTGGTACAGGCACACCATTGATATAAGCTTTAGATTTTCCGTCTTTGCGTACGATACGTCTTAAAATACATTCTTGTTCTACCTCAAAGTCATGAGAGGCGAGCCAGTCTGCACTATTTGATTGCAGCTCAATCTCAATAACAAGAATGATTTCGGCCGCTTCTTTGCAGGCACGGATCAAATTATTATCTGCACGATCACCCAGTACTAACCCAATTGCATCAATAATAATTGATTTGCCAGCACCTGTTTCACCCGTCAGCGTACTCAGGCCAGAGAAAAACTCTAATTCTAATTCTTCAATAATGGCGAAGTTTTTAATGTGTAGTGACTTCAGCATGCTTTAAGGTTGTTGGCTCCAGTTTAATTTTCGGCGCAACACTTTAAAGAATGAATAGCTGCTTGGTTGAACCAAAGTCAGTGGTGTGGATGAACGCTCGATGATGATGCGGTCACCCGGAAATACTTCGCATTCATGTTGACCATCAATAGAAGCAATACCATTCAACTCGTTATGCGAGGAGTAAACAATCTCAACACGACTGTTTTCATCAACAGCAATGGGGCGATTACTTAATGTATGTGGGCAGATGGGTACCAGCAATGTGGTAGCAACGCTAGGATGAACTATGGGACCACCTCCGGATAATGCATAGGCAGTTGAGCCAGTTGGCGTGGCGACAATTAAACCATCTGCACGTACGGTATTTAGATACTCATCATCAATGCGTGTTTCGAGTTCAATCATCCTCACTACATAACGCGCATGGACTACTACGTCATTGATAGCTAAACACGAGGTTAGTTCTTCGTCACCGCGCATTTGTTTGGCTGTCATCACTGTCCTGTCTTCTTTATAGAAGTCACCCGCTAAGATCTGCTTAAGGTCCTGATGCATGTTTTCCGGTAAGATATTAGTCAAGAAGCCCAACCTACCGCGGTTGATGCCAATAATGGGAATGTTATGGCTAACCATGGACTGCGCAGCAGCAAGTAAAGTCCCGTCGCCACCGACTACAATCGCAAGATCAATAT
>JANQKJ010000246.1 GCA_028281205.1 Gammaproteobacteria bacterium | reverse complement strand
TTACAGCAGCGACAATCTATTTTCTTATCTATATTGTAGTAACCGCAGTGTCTTTGCCAGGTGCTGCCATACTTACGCTGGCCGGTGGCGCATTATTTGGCGTTACACAAGGCACTATTCTGGTGTCATTTGCATCAACTATAGGTGCTTTACTAGCGTATTTAGTTGCACGCTATTTTTTACATGACTTCGTACAAAATAAATTTTCTGACCGGTTGACTGTTATTAACCAAAAAGTCAAACAGGAAGGTGCTTTTTACTTGTTATTTTTGCGCCTGGTACCCGTGTTTCCATTCTTCCTGGTTAACTTAGTCATGGCATTAACGCCAATACGCCCTTGGACATTTTACTGGGTAAGTCAGTTAGGTATGTTTCCTGCCACTATCATCTATGTCAATGCAGGTACACAGATAGCAAAAATTTCATCTCCCGGTGATATTGCCTCACCTGCATTATTAATTGCTTTAGCTTTACTGGGATTATTACCTCTAATTACAAAAAGCTTAATGTCATTTATTAGAAACCAACGCGTATACAAACGTTTCAAAAAACCATCATCATTTCAGTATAACTCTATTGTTTTAGGCGGCGGCTCGGCCGGTTTAGTTGCAGCTTATACGACGCGTACTCTTCAGGGCAAAGTTGCACTCATTGAACGACATAAAATGGGAGGCGACTGCTTAAACACTGGATGTGTGCCATCCAAAGCTATTTTGCGTAGTGCAAAATTTATTGCCGATATAAACAACCATGCTGAGTATGGCTTACAAAACGCAAACTGCGATTTTAAATTCAATGACATTATTAATCGTGTTAAAAGCAAAATTGCAACTATAGAACCCAAAGATTCAGTAGCGCGTTACAGTGAACTGGGCGTGGATTGCGAACAAGGAGATGCGAAGGTTATTTCGCCGTGGGAAGTTGAAGTTAACGGCAAAGTATTATCAGCTAAAAATATTATTATTGCCACGGGAGCAACGCCAGATATCCCAGACATCAGCAATATAGATCAAGTACCTTATTACACCACAGATACTATTTGGTCCTTAACCGAGTTACCGGAAAAATTACTGGTAATCGGTGCGGGCCCTATTGGTTGTGAGTTAGGACAAGCATTTGCCAGACTGGGCTCTAAAGTTACTATTCTTCACCGCCAAGCAACAATCCTACCTAACGAAGACGAACAAGCTGCCAAACTGATAGAAACCGCATTAACCAATGACAACATCACTCTACAGACTAGTTTTAGTACGGATAAAGTTATTAACGAACATGGAAATTATACTTTAGTCGGTTCAAAAGATAATTCTATTGTTAATGTCAGCTTTACTCATCTTTTAATTGCAACTGGTAGAAAAGCTAATCTTAATGGCCTCGAAATACTGGACTTAGAAACCGATGATGCACAGCGGATTGTTACCAATGAAGTGCTGCAAACTAAGTACTCAAATATTTATGCCTGCGGGGACGTGACTAGCCCCATGCAATATACCCATACGGCTTCTCATCAAGCATGGTATGCAGCCTTTAATGCTTTATTTCATCCATTAAAGAAATTTAAATGCTCTTTAGATAACATTCCACGCGCAGTATTTACCGACCCGGAAATCACCAGTGTAGGCTTGACAGAAAAACAGGCACTTAAACTGGGTATTGATTACCAAATCACTACCTTTCCCATGGATGATATTGATCGCGCAATCACAGATAATGCTACTTCAGGTTTTATTAAAGTTATCACCCCCAGCAATAGCGATAAAATTTTAGGTGCTTGTATTGCTGGTGAGCATGCGAGCGAACTAATTGCAGAGTTCGTGTTAGCCAAGACAAATGGCTTAGGATTAAATAGCATATTAAAGACTGTGCATATTTATCCAACTAAAAGCGAAATTAACCGCATGGTCGCAGGGAAATGGCGACGCTCTAAGCTAACAGCCCGTATCACAAGGCTATTAGAGAAGTATCAACTATGGAGACTAGGCAACTAGTGAAACACGATGCGAGAAACCAAACATTTACTTTTCCCTGGTGATTTTCCAGCACTTAAGCGTCGACAGCTAAATACTCTGCAAGTTAATTTAGGCTACAAGTGCAACCAATCGTGCACTCATTGTCATGTCAATGCAGGACCGACACGAACTGAAATGATGCAAGACGATTGCATTGAACTTGTTATAAAATACTTACAGCAACATCCTGTATCACTACTAGACCTTACTGGCGGTGCTCCGGAATTGCATCCGCGTTTTCGTGAATTAGTAAAGATTGCTCATGAACTTGATATCACTGTACGTGATCGTTGTAACTTGACTATCTTATTTGAACCCGGACAAGAGACACTGGCAGAATTTCTTGCGCAATATAAAGTAGAAGTAGTTGCGTCTTTACCCTGTTACACAGAACAGAACGTAAACAAACAACGCGGCAAAGGTGTATTCTCTCTTAGCATAGATGCGTTACAAAAACTAAACTCTTTGGGTTATGGTAAACATGACGACCTTAACTTGCATTTAGTTTTCAACCCCAGTGGACCGGTACTGCCACCCGCACAATGTCAATTGGAACAGGATTACAAGCAACACTTGGACGATGACTATGGCATTGTGTTTAATAATTTATTTGTAATAACAAATATGCCAATTCAACGTTTCGGTAGCAGCTTACTTTCAACTGGCCACTTTGACAGTTATATGACAACTTTACGTGAAAGCTATCAAGCTACCAATCTTGATACTGTTATGTGTAAAGACACTGTCAGTATTGACTGGCGGGGTCATGTGTACGATTGTGATTTTAACCAAATGCTGAATGAGCCATTAACAGACCAGCAGCAACACCCACTTCATCTGCGCGATTTACTCAATATAGATATATCTGGGTTGGGCATAAAAACAGGCAACCATTGTTATGGTTGTACCGCTGGGCAAGGCAGCAGTTGTTCCGGTGCATTAAGTTAAATTTCTCATATTTATCACTACAATTATTGATATTGTCCTTGTGTACTGTATGCACTGTATTTGCATAAGGTACAATGCCCGAATCTATGAATAACCTTACTAATAAATTAATTGCTGCACTAATCATTATTGTGGCATGGGTATTTTCAGGCGCAGCGATTGCTGCTGGTCCACCAGCACGCACTAAACCCGTAGTGGTTGATACTGCACAGTTACGCGAACTGGCACCTACTGCACAATACTCTGGTTCAGTAATAAGCAAAAACGATGCGCGTATGTCCGCGGAAGTTGAAGGGCGTCTTACCTGGGTAGCAGATGTAGGCACAGTGGTTG